>DASZJY010000315.1:0-6904 GCA_035947635.1 Acidimicrobiales bacterium
GCCGAGGCCGGCGCCGACGTCGTGGCGCCGAGCGGGATGATGGACGGGCAGGTCGCCGCCATCCGCGCCGCCCTCGACGGCGCCGGCCGGCCCGAGGTGGCGATCCTCGCCTACGCCGCCAAGTACGCGTCCGCCCTCTACGGCCCCTTCCGCGACGCGGTGGATGTCTCCATACGGGGCGGCGGGGACCGGCGGGCCTACCAGCAGGACCATCGCCGGCGGCGGGAGGCCCTGATCGAGGTCGACGACGACGTGGCCGAGGGCGCCGACATGGTGATGGTGAAGCCCGCCCTCGCCTACCTGGACGTGATCTCGGCGGTGCGGGACCGCGTCGACGTGCCCGTCGCCGCCTACCACGTGTCGGGCGAGTACTCGATGGTCAAGGCGGCCGCTGAGCGCGGGTGGGTCGACGGTGCCGCCGTCGCCTTCGAGCACCTGACCGCGGTGAAGCGGGCGGGCGCCGACGTGATCCTCACCTACTTCGCCCGGGAGCTGGCCGAGGCGGGCCTCGACGAGTTGCGGTGACCACCGGCCGCAACGAGGAGCTGTTCGTCCGGGCCTGTGCCGTCCTGCCTGGCGGCGTCGCCTCGCCGGTGCGGGCGTTCGGCAAGGTGGGGGGCACGCCCTACTTCGTGGCCCGGGCCGAGGGCGCCTACGTCTGGGACGCCGAGGGCCGCCGCTACACCGACTACGTCCAGTCGTGGGGCGCGTCGATCCTGGGCCACGCCCATCCGAAGATCGTCGAGGCCGTGCAACGGGCGGCGGCCCAGGGCACGTCGTTCGGCGCCCCGACCGAGCGGGAGGTGCTGCTGGCAGAGGCGATCCGCGACCGTGTCCCCTCGTGCCAGCGCGTGCGGCTCGTGTCGAGCGGCACGGAGGCGACGATGAGCGCGGTGCGGGTGGCCCGGGGGTTCACCGGGCGTGACCGGGTCGTCGTGTTCTCGGGCTGCTACCACGGCCATGCCGACACCCTGCTGGCGGCCGGCGGCAGCGGCCTGGCCACCCTCGGCCTCCCGGGGTCGGCCGGCGTCCCCGAGGCGGCGGTCGCCGACACCCTCGTCGTCCCCTACAACCAGGTGCCCGAGGTGGACGGCGACGTGGCCGCCGTGCTGGTCGAGCCGGTGGCCGCCAACATGGGGCTGGTACCACCCGCGCCCGGGTTCCTCGGGGGGCTGCGGGCGGCGTGCGACGCGGCCGGCGCCCTCCTCGTCTTCGACGAGGTCATCACCGGGTTCAGGCTCGGCCCGGGGGGCGCCCAGGCCGCCTACGGCGTGACCCCCGACCTCTCGTGCTTCGGCAAGGTGATCGGCGGCGGGCTGCCTCTGGCTGCCTTCGGCGGGCGGGCCGACGTGATGTCGGTGCTGGCGCCCGAGGGGCCCGTGTACCAGGCCGGCACCCTCTCGGGGAACCCGCTGGCGACCGCCGCCGGCCTGGCGGTCCTCGAGGAGCTGGACGACGGCGCCTACACCCAGCTTGCCGGCCGGGCCGCCCAGCTGGGCGCCTGGCTCACCGACGTCATCACCGAGGCCGGCCTCCCCGTCGCCGTCCCCGTCGTCGGACCTCTCATGGGGCTCTTCTTCGCCGAGGCGGCGCCGACCGATTACGAGTCGGCCCAGGCCGCCGACGCCTCACGGTACGCCCGCTTCTTCGCCGAGATGCTCGCCCGCGGAGTGGCGCTGCCGCCCAGCCCGTTCGAGGCGCTGTTCCCGAGCCTGGCCCACACCAAGGACGAGCTGGAGCGCACCGCCGACCTGGCCGCGGCCGCCGCCCGCGCCGTGGCCTGACCGGAATAGGCCGGGTTTAGGCTTCCGCCGCTATGGAGCGGGCTGAGATCATCAGCGACCTCCTGCGCCGGGCCGCCCTCACCCCTCCCGACCTGCTGGCTGCCGACGTGGCCGCCGCCCTCCAGAACGCCGGGGGGCACCACCTCGTGCTGTACGTCGTCGACTACGAGCAGGAGAGCCTCCAGCCCGTCGCCCTCGCCACCGACCTGATGGTCGAGGCGCCCAAGGGAGTGAGGGTGGAGGGAACGCTGGCGGGGCGGGCCTTCCAGGCCCAGGAGACCGTGGTCGCCGAGACGGACACGGGCTGGCGGGTGTGGGTGCCAGTGCGGGAGCGAGCCGAGCGCCTCGGCGTGCTCGAGCTCGGGTTCTCGTCCGTCCACGACGACGTCTTGCGTCTGGCCGAGGACCTCGGGCTCCTCGTGGGCCATCTCGTCCGGACCGCCGGCCGCTACACCGACCTGGTGGAGCTGCGCCGCCGGCGCCGGGCCATGAACCTGGCCGCCGAGATGCAGTGGGACATGCTCCTGCCTCCGCTGGGGTTCACCTCGCCCGAGCTGGCCATCGCCGGGCTGCTCGAGCCCGCCTACATGGTGGCGGGCGACGCCTTCGACTACTCCCTCAACGGCGACGTCCTCGACTTCGCCATCCTCGACGCCATGGGCCACGGCGTGAACTCGACCCTCGCCAGCTGCCTGGCCCTGGGCGCCTTCCGTTTCGGGCGGCGCCGGCGCCTGGAGCTGACGGTGGTGGCCGAGCTGATCGACGACGCCCTCATCCAGCGGTTCGACGGTGAGGAGTTCGTCACCGGTCACGTCGCCCAGCTCGACATCGCCACCGGGCGCTTCCGGTTCGTCAACGGCGGCCACCCCCTCCCGCTGCTCCTGCGGGGCAACAAGGTCGTCTCCGAGCTGCGGTGCGACCCCTGCCTCCCGTTCGGTCTCGGCATCGACATCGGGCAGGTCGGCGAGGCCCACCTGCTGCCGGGCGACCAGCTGCTCTTCTATTCCGACGGCACGATCGAGGCCCGGCCGACGGGCGGCGCCCAGTACGGCCTGGCGCGCTTCCAGGACTCCGTCGAGCAGTACGCCGGCGCCGGTTTGACCCCCGCCGAGGTGCTGCGCCGGGTGGCGCGCGACCTCCGCCTGCACCGCGGCGGCGAGCTCGAGGACGATGCCACCATGGTGTTCCTGCACTGGCAGCCGGGCCGCTGACGTCCCGCCGCACCCGCTGGGCGCATTGGGTCAGGAAAGTGGTTGAAAACCGACCCCTGAGCGTGCCAGAAGCGGTTCCGAGGCGAGATCAGTCCCAGCCGAGCTCGGCCAGGCGGCGGTCGTCGATGCCGAAGTGGTGGGCCACCTCGTGGACGACGGTGGTGCGCACCTGCTCGACGACCTCGTCCTCCGAGTCGCACACCCGGCAGATCGAGCGGCGGAAGACCGTGATGCGGTCGGGCATCACCATCCCCCCGTACGCCTGCCGCTCGGTGAGGGGGATGCCCTCGTAGAGCCCGAGGAGGCGCGATCCCGACCGGTGGTCCACCTCCACCCAGACGTTGTCCATCAGCGATCCCAGCTCGGGGGGGATGCCGTCGATGGCGTCGGCGACCAGTTCCTCGAACCGGTCGGGGGGCACCTCGATCATGAGGCGGCGGCGGCTCGGTCCCGTTCGGGGGCGAGGCGGGCGATGGCGGCCACCGCCTTGTAGGCGGCCTCGGCCGGGCCCAGCTCGTCGGGGCGCAGGAGGTTGGCCATGATGCGCAGCACCCACTCCATGAGCGTGCGGGAGTGCATGCCCGTTCCCACGAGGGCCCGCATCAGAGCGGGGCGCCCGATGACGCGCACGAACGCCCGGGCCACCTTGAAGTAGAGGGCGTACTCGGCCTGGAGGCGCTCGTCGTAGGTCCGGAGGGCGGCGGGGTCACCGGTGGCCAAGGCGGCGCCGAGTGCCTCGGCGGCGAAGCGCCCGGTCTCGTACGCATAGGCGATGCCCTCGCCGTTGAAGGGGTTGATCGTTCCCGCCGCGTCTCCCGTGGCCAGCCAGTTCGGCCCCGACGAGGGCCCGACCGCCATCCCCATGGGGAGCCGGCCGCCGACGGGTGGCCCGCAGGAGGTCTCCGGCGCGATCCCCCACGATTCGGGGGCCCACCCCACGAAGGCGTCCATCAGCTTGGTGGTGTTCACCGACTTCCAGTGACGGAACGTCGACAGCAGGCCGACGCCCACGTTCACCCGCCCGTCGCCCACAGGGAAGATCCACCCGTAACCGGGGAGGACGTTGCCGTCGGGGTCGTGAACGTCGAGATGCGACTCGATCCACGGCTCGTCGTGGCGGGGCGAGGTGAAGTATCCCCGGATCGCCATGCCCTGGGGCCACGACCGGTTGCGGCTCGTGCCCAGCGCCCGCCCGAACCGGGAGTTGGCCCCGTCGGCCACGTCGGGGTGAGGCTTGCGCTTGACCACCGCGCCGGCGACCCGCCCCCCGTCGTCGAGCAGCGGGGCCACCGCCTCGCTCCCCTCCCAGAGGGTGGCGCCCGCCTTCACCGCCCGCTCGGCCACCAACTGGTCGAGGTCGTGGCGGGTGACGACGTACCCGTAGCGGGGGAAGCCGGGCGTCTCGGGCCACTCGAGCTCGAGGGTCCTGCCGAAGGCGATCGAGCGCAGGCCCCCGAAGCGGTGGTGGCGGGCGAGGGCCTCGGCCAGCCCCATGTCCTCGAGTTCCTTGACCGCCCGCGGGGTCAGGCCGTCGCCGCAGGTCTTCTCCCGGGGGTAGCGCTTCTTCTCCAGCAGGAGGACGTCGTGGCCCGCCTCGGCCAGCCAGAAGGCGCAGGCGGCCCCCGAGGGGCCGCCTCCGACGACGAGGATCTCGTGGGCGGCTCCGCCAGCGTTGCCGGTTACATCCCCTCCCGTTCGAACAGCACGACCGCTCTGATCTCGGCCTCGCTCAGCTGGCCGGAGAAGGCGGGCATGTTGCCGGTCTGGGCGACGCGGGCGCCTCCCGGGCGGTTGGGGTCACCGTAGGGCTGGCCCCGCTTGGAGGAGGAGCCGTTCTGCACCCAGGCGACGTGGTCCTCCTCGTTCGGGAAGGTCAAGAGCGCGTCGCCACCGCTCAGCTTGGGGCCGATGCCGCCGCCCCCCGATGGGCCGTGGCAGGAGGCGCAGGCGCTGGCGTACACCTGGCGGCCCTGGTCGAGGGGTGACACGGGGCCTCCCCGGCTGCCGAACGAGCCCAGGTACACGATGGCCCAGAGCGGCAGCACCACCAGCACCGGGTACATCCACACCGGGATGCCGCTTTTGGGGCCGGGCGGGGGTAGGTACGTCGGAAGGGCCTCGGTGGGCGTCTCGACCTCGGTCGACGCCGCCGCCGCCGGAGGAGCGGCCTCCGGTACGGCCGGTGCCGACGACGGCTCCTGCTCGGCCGGCGGCGCCTCGGTGGCGGTGGCCGTGGCCGTGGCCGTCGCCCCGCCCCCGCCGTCGGGCGCGTCACCCGGCGAGCCAGCGCCCTCGGGCAGCAGCCCGAGGGCCTCCCTCCGCTCGCGAGAGCGCCGCAGCAGGTACTCAGGGACCTCGGTCACAAGCCTCCTCTCGGCCCGAGACTGTATGTAACCGGGCCGAGAAAAGGCCAAGCGGCCCCGTCGAGCGGCGAGCGAAGCGAGCCTTGCTCGCCGGAGAGAGGAATGGCCGCCGTAGGCGGCACGAAGCAGTACGGGGGGCACTCGGGGGTCAGAGCCCCCCGAGACAGCGCCGATGTGCCTGGCCCCGAAGGGGCGTGGTAGAACCCGCGCGAGTTGGAATCTCGTCGCAGGGCTAGAATGTGATCGCGTTCACGAAGTGGTCGAGGGGAGGTGCCGGGTGGCCGCGCTGGTGATCTCGATTCTCATCGTCGTGGCCGGTGTGGGCTTGGCGCTGTTCGTCGGCCGACGACGCCCGGTCGGCACACCCCTCACGTGGGGCGAGGCGTTCGTCGCCGGCACCTTCGTCTTCGCCCTGATGGTCGTCGCCTACGGCGTCGTCCCTCACCAGTGGCTCGACTACGCCGACAACGAGCTGCTCTGGCGGGCCGACAAGCTGCTGGTGGGCATCTCGAGCGAGGGGTTCGAGTTCGGCCAGGGGGCGAAGGACTTCGGGGGCACCGGGCGCGTGATCATCAACTACCAGGCCGTGCGCGACATCGTCGCCGCCGGCATCTACATCGTCTTCCTGGGCGCCCAGATGTACCTCTGGTCGATCTGGCAGAAGCGGGGCCGCACCAAGGCGCCCGCCGAGGTCAGCTCGCGATTCGGGCGCCCGGTCATCAGGAAGGCCTAGGAGGCACACGAGATGGCCAAGAACGACGCCAACCCCCCCATGCCCGCCTTCACCGGCGACTACGTCCTGCAGGAGGTCGGCAGCGACTACCTGGCCAAAGCGGTCAAGCCCAAGCAGTTCCTGCACATCGACCAGTCCGAGTGCATCATGTGCGAGGGCTGTGTCGACATCTGCCCGTGGAAGTGCATCCACATGCTGTCGACCGACACCATCGCCGACTCGGTCGACGCCGACAAGCCGGGCGAGGACCCCGACGACAAGGTCGTGTTCATCGTCGACGAGGACGTCTGCACCCGCTGCGGCCTCTGCGTCGACCGCTGCCCCACCGGTGTGATCATCATGGGCAAGGCCGGCGTGGCCGCCAGGGACGGCGACCCTCACGGCCGCGACGAGAAGCACGGCTTCGCCTATGGGATGCGCTTTTGATGCCGCACGGCTCGTCGGTCGGGGGAGGGGCCTGATCGGTGGCCCGGCGCGGCTCCAGGAACGGCAACGGCGACGGCAACGGGAACGGCCACCGCTCGGCGTCCGAACGGCTCGCCGAGGTGGGCGAGAAGGTCCGCGGCTCCCAGGCGTGGAGCTCGATTTTCCGCCCGGGCTCGATCTTCCGCAAGGGCTACACCGACAGCCCGAGGAACCGCTCCTACGTCATCATGAACAGCCTGCTGTACCACCTTCACCCGGTGAAGGTGAAGAGGCACGCGGTGAAGGTGAGCTACACGCTCTGCCTGGGCGGGCTCTCGTTCTTCCTCTTCGTGATCCTCACGATCACCGGGATCTTCCTGATGTTCTTCTACCGACCGACCGCCGCCC
>DASZJY010000316.1:0-2777 GCA_035947635.1 Acidimicrobiales bacterium
GATGAACAGGCGGACCAGCGTCTCGAGCGGCGTCCCGCCCGACGTGCGCCGCAGGAGCGGCTGGAGCCGCTTGGGGCCGAGGGCGGTCAGCCCTTCGGCGGCGAGCACCTCCACGATCTCCTTG
Organism: Acidimicrobiales bacterium; assembly: GCA_035947635.1. Taxonomy (GTDB): domain Bacteria; phylum Actinomycetota; class Acidimicrobiia; order Acidimicrobiales; family AC-14; genus DASZJY01. Next base: position 125 of record DASZJY010000316.1, read on the forward strand.
TCGCTGTACCCCGCCGCCTCGAGCACCTCGCGGGCCCGGCGAGGCCCGTCGGGGTCGTCGCCGCCGAGCCTCACTGCGCCGCCTCGAGGCGGGGGCGGTCGACGAGGCGGTAGACGAGGCGCAGGCCCGACCACACGTCGGTCACCGCGCACACCTTGTTGTCGACCATGCCGTTGGCCACGCCCACCTCGCGGACGACGTTCTCGGTGAGGTCGGTAGGGACGCCCGACGATCGCTTGGGCCATGCCACCCAAAAGCCGGCGGCGGGGCGAAGGGAGGACGCCACCCGAGGGAAGCGGCGCTCCAACCGGGCCCGGTCGGTGACGAACAGGACGGCGACGTCGACCGCCCGGCGCCCGGCGGGCGGCAGACGGCGGCGGACGTCGGCCCCGGCGGGAGCGGCCAGCACCTCCTCGAAGCCCTCGGGTGCGTTCACGAGCACGACCGAGGACCCCTCGACCACCCCGAGCTTGCGGGCCAGAGGAGTGCCCGAGTACCCCGCGGGGCCACCTGTCGCCACCTTGGGATCGGGCACCTGCCGCACCTCCGCTGATGACTGCCGCCCCTATCCTTGCCCGCGATGTGGTTCCCGGTGCGGTCCGTGGTGGTTGCGGCCGTCGCCGTGGTGGTGGCGGCCACCACCGGAGCCCCGCCCGCCTCCGGCGCCGACGGGCCACCGCCGCTGGCGCCGACCACCCCTGTGCTCAGCCTCCGGCGGGTGCCGGGTGTCGTGGCCACTGCGGTGGCCGACCGCCGGCTGGTCTCGGCGCTGGACCGCACCCTCGGGGACCCCGTTCTCGGCGCCGCCCGGGAGCGGACCTGCGTCTCGGTGCGCAACCCGGCCGGGCGGGTGGCGTACGCCCGCAACCCGACGATGCCGCTCATCCCCGCCTCGACCACCAAAATCCTCACCGCCGGCGTCGCCCTCGCCCGGCTCGGGCCCGGCTTCCGCTATGCCACCGAGGTTCGCGCCGCCGCCGCCCCCGCCGACGGGACGGTCGGAGGGGACCTGTGGTTCGTGGGGGCGGGAGACCCCCTCCTGGCGACGGCTGACTACGCCGCCGTGGCCGGCTACAACCGGGGACCTCGCCTGGCCACGTCGATGGAGGTGCTCGCGGACCGCATCGTGGCTGCCGGGGTCCGACGTATCGCCGGCCGGGTGGTCGGGGATGAGAGCCGCTACGACGGTCAGCGCTACCTGCCCACTTGGAGCCCCGGCTACATCACCCAGGGCGCCATCGGCCCCCAGAGCGCCCTCACCGTGAACGGCGGGTTCGTCCAGTGGGAGCCGCGCGAGGTCGGTGCTCCGGCCCCCGCGACCAACGCCGCCGCGGTCCTCACGGGGCTCCTGCGGGCGAGGGGCGTCACCGTCGGCGGCGAGCCGGGCGAGGGAAGAGTGCCGGGAGGGACGGCGGTCGTCGCCGCCATCGACTCGCCGCCGCTGCCCGACGTGGTCGGGGTGCTCCTCCAGGAGAGTGACAACCTGACCGCCGAGCTACTGGTGAAGGAGCTGGGCGTGCGCTTGGGCGGAGCAGGGACGACGGCGGAAGGACTGGAGGTGGTCCGCTCGACCCTGCCATCGCTCGGGCTGGCCCCCGAGGGGCTCGCCTGGGCCGACGGGTCTGGGCTCGACCGCTCCAGCCGCCTGACGTGTGACGCCCTGCAGGCGGTGCTCGGTCGCGACGGCGACCAGGGGGCGGTCAGCCGCGGCCTCCCCGTCGCTGGACGCCACGGCACCCTCGCCCGGCGGTTCACGGCCGGTCCCGCCGCCGGGCGCATCCGGGCCAAGACGGGCTCGCTGCAGGGCGTGACCGGGCTGGCCGGCTGGGCGGCCACTGGCGACGGGCGCTCGATGCCGTTCGCCCTGCTCGCCAACGACCTGCCCGGTGACGGCGCCGGGTTCGGGTTGCAGGACCGGGTGGCCAACATCCTCGTGGCGTACCCGGAGGCGCCCCGCCCCGAGGAGCTCGGCCCGCGTCCTCCCGCCGTCGTCCCTTCGGGGTGACCGTCCTCGAGCTCCCGATGTTCCCGTTGGGCACGGTGTTGTTCCCGCACGCCCTGCTGCCCCTGCACGTGTTCGAGCCGCGCTACCAGGCGCTGGTCCGCTCCTGCCTCAGCGGTGACGGCCAGTTCGGCGTGGTACTGATCGAGCGGGGCAGCGAGGTGGGGGGCGGCGACGTCCGCTTCCCGATGGGCACCCGGGCGCGCCTCGTCGAGGCGGTCGCCCTCGGCGACGGCCGGTGGTACATCGTCGTGGTGGGGACCGACCGCATCCGGGTGGCGCGTTGGCTCCCGGAGGAGCCCTTCCCCCGGGCGGAGGTGGAGCTGCTGCCCGAGGAGGGCACCGCTCCGGCACCGGCGCTCGACGCGGTGGAGCCGCTCCTTCGCCGGGCGCTGGCCCTGAAGGCGGAGCTGGGCGAACCGGCGGCGCCCGCCACCGGCTCTCTCGACGCCGATGTCGACGTGGCCTCGTGGCAGGCGGCGGCGATGGCACCGGTCGGCCCGGTCGACGCCCAACGCCTGCTGGAGGCGCCCGGAACGGCCCAGCGTCTGCGGCTCCTGGAGGCCATGCTCGCGGAGGAGGTCGCCGTCCTGGCCCACCGGGTCGCCAGCGGCTGAGAAGGCGCGCTGCCGACTAGGTTGTGACACCGGC
>DASZJY010000317.1:0-5013 GCA_035947635.1 Acidimicrobiales bacterium
GGAGACGTCCTTCCAGAGCACGCGGGGGCTTCAGCTCTCCTCGGTGGAGTGGCTCCTCGACCACCATCGGGCCAAGGAGAAGGAACGGCGCCAGATGGTGGACGACCTCCGGCTTCGACCAGGGGACCGAGTGCTGGACTCGGCATCCGGTCCAGGGCTCTGGAGCCGCTTGTTCGCCGAGAAGGTCCACCCAGGCGGCCGCGTGGTCGCGCTCGACTTCTCGCCAGAGCTGATCGAATACGCGGGGACGACTCTCAGAGGGGATCCGCTCGGAGGCGTCGTCGATCTCGTCCTCGGCGAGTTCAGCGTGCTTCCCTTCGCCCGCGGAGCCTTCGACGCCGTGTTCCTCGGCAATTGCTTCTGCTACGTCGCCGACGCACTCGCGGTCCTGGAACGGCACAAGGAGGTGACCAGGCCCGGCGGTCGTGTGATCTCGAAGGAGTTCGACGGCGGCGCAGTGGTCTTCCACCCTGTCGACCCCACCCTGACGCTCAAGGTACTGACTGGGGCGGCCCAGGCTCTCGCTGATGACGCCGGCCCGTCGAGATTCGACAACTTCGTCGGGCGCAAGATGCACGGGATGTTCCAGCGGGCCGGCTTCGCCGCTGTCTCGACTCGGAGCTACGCGATCCAGAAGCTGTCGCCGCTGTCCCCGGCGGCGAAGCGCTACATCAGGTCGAACGCCGACTGGTACGGCCGTATGGCTCTTCCCTATCTGTCGGAAGACGAGCAATGGCGCTGGGCCAACGCCTTCGAACCGTCGTCCGACGATTGCGTGCTGGATCGACCTGACTTCTATTTCTCCATGATGGAGACGGTTACCGAGGGCACCGCCTAGGTGAGGTGTGAGGCCTTCGCATCTCCGCACACGCTCGTGGGGAGGCCGCTAGTTTGAGGTGCGGACGGGACAGGGGGTTGTCATGGACTATCCGGTACGCCTCGAGCTCGATGCCCCCGAACGGGTCGCCAACTGGCGCCCGCTCGTGCAGTGGCTCCTCGCCTTTCCACATTCGGTGATCGCCGGCGCCCTCGGGTACGCGGCGGGCGCGGTGGCCGTCGTCAGCTGGTTCACCATCGTGTTCACCGGGCGCCTGTCGGAGGGGATGGCCAACTTCCAGTGCATGGTGATCCGGTACCAGACCCGCACCAACAGCTACGCCCTGTGGCTGCGCGAGCCCTACCCGCCCTTCGACTTCTCAATGACGGCGGCCGACCCGGGTCTCGATCCTCTGCGCGTCGACTTCCGCCCACAGCTCGAGGACCGCAACCGCCTCACGGTGGGCCTGCGGATCTTCTGGATCATCCCGATCGGCCTGTTCCTCGCCGTTGTCGCCTTCGCCACCATCTTCGTGCTGATCGCCGCCTTCTTCGCCGTGCTCTTCACCGGCCGCTGGCCCGAAGGCATGCGCCGGTTCGTCCTCGGAAGCATGCGCTTGGGCGCCCAGGTCACCGCTTACGGCTACCTGCTGGTGGACGACTACCCGCCCTTCTCGGTGTCCGAGCCGGCCTCGTCGCCTCCGAGCGCTCAGCCCTTGACGTAGGAGAGCTTCTCGGCGATCTTGCCGGCGCGGACGCGGTAGACGTCCACTCCGCGCACGTGGCCGCCCGGCTCTCGATCGTGGCCCCAGCGGTACCGCCATCGCATCGTCGCCCGATCGCCGGAGGCGAAGAGCTCCTCGATGTCGATTCTGGCGTCGGGCGACTCGGAGAAGAACCGCTCCCAGAACGCCCGCACGTCCCGCTGTCCGACGACTCGCTCGCCGTCGGGAGGCGGCCAGGTGCTCTCGAAGACGCAGTCGTGGGTCATGAGCGACATCACGCCCTCGACGTCGTGGGCGTTCCATGCGTCCTGGAACCTCCGGACGGTATCGGCCGCGTCAACGCCGGTCACAACTGCACGCCCAGCAGGTCGGCGGCGCTGCTCACGCCCCTCCCCTTGTCGGCGGCGCCGTCCACCGCAGCGATGGCGCCCGACAGGTCGAGGTCGTCGTCGAGGGCGGCGCGCACGTCGTCCAGGCCGCCGTCGCCGTCGCCCGCGTCCCGCCAGCGCTCGAGACGGGCGCTGGCTGTGGGCACGAGGTCGTCGTGCCATTGCCATGCCTCGTGGCGGGGGTGGTCGAGCAACGCCAGGCGCACGGCCATGGGGTCCCACTTCTCGACCAGATCGCTGACGAACACGAGGTTGCCCAGCGACTTGGACATCTTGGTACCCGAGTAGCTGACCATGGGGGCGTGGAACCAGTGGCGGACGAACGGCTCGCCGGTGGCCGCCTCGGACTGGGCCGCCTCGCACTCGTGGTGCGGGAAGATCAGGTCGGTGCCGCCTCCGTGCAGGTCGATGGTGGCCGTGCCCAGCTCGCGAAGGGCCAGGGTCGAGCACTCCACGTGCCACCCCGGCCGCCCCGGACCCCAGAGCGAGTCCCAGGCCGGCTCGTCGGGCGCCGACGGCTGCCACAGCACGAAGTCGAGCGGGTCCTGCTTGGCCGGGTCGTCGGGGTTGCCGCCGTGCTCGGCGGAGAGGGCGAGCATCTCGTCCCGACCCAGGTGACTCAGCTGCCCGAAGCGCTCGGAGGTGCCCACGCTGAAGTAGACGGCGCCTTCGGACTGGTAGGCGTGGCCCCGGTCGAGGACCATGCCGACGAAGCCGAGGATGTCGTGGATGGCCGAGGTGGCCGTCGGTTCGCTGGCCACCGGGAGCATGTTCAGAGTGGCCATGTCGGCCCGGAACTTGGCCGTCTCCTGCGCCGCCAGGTCGAGGTAGTGCACGCCCCGCTCCCGCGCCTTGCGGAGGATGTCGTCGTCGACGTCGGTCACGTTGCGGACGCAGCGCGGCTCGTGACCGAGGTCGAGAAGGCGGCGCTGGAGGACGTCGTACAGCGCGTAGGTGGCGGCGTGGCCCACGTGGGTGGCGTCGTAGGGCGTGATCCCGCACACGTACATGTCGACGACGGGCCCGGGGCGGAAGTCGACGACCGCCCGCCGGGCGGTGTCGTACAACCGCAGGGTCATTCCGGGATGCCGTTGAGGCGCACCACCGCCCGGGCCTTGTAACGGAGGTTGACCCCGAGGAGGACGGCGGTGAACGCTTCCACGGGGGCGGCGCTGGCCAGGGACCCGCCGTGTATCGGGCGCAGGTCGGGGAACACCCGGACGAGCTCGGCGGTGGCGTCGAAGGCGGCCTGGTGATCGGTGCAGACGATGACGTCGCCGTCGATCGGCGTATCGACGGCCGCCATTGCCCGGGCGGGCACGTGGTGGAAGGCGGCCGCCACGAGGGCGTCGGGCGCCGCCTCCTGGACCGCAGCCGCGACCGATCCCGACGGAGGAGTGACTGCGTGGAGCTCGCCGTCCTTCTTCTCGAGGGCGTTGGCCATGGAGACGACGACCTTGCCTGCTACGACCTCGGCCACCGACTCGGTGATGGGCCCGGCCGCGTCCCAAGGCGTCGCCACGACCACGAGCTGGGCCTCGGCGGCGTCGTGGTTCTCCGCCGGCTCCAGCCACATCTGGTGCTCGGGCCAGCGCTGGCGGATCTCCTCGCACGTCGACGTCGCCCGCTCGACCGACCGTGAGCCGATCACCACGTTGACATCGGCCGCCGCCAGCCGCGCCGCCAACGCCCGTCCGGCCGGGCCGGTGCCCCCGAGAATCCCTACGCGCATGGCGCACACACTGTCACGCCTGGCCCTCGGCCCCGGAATCGGGCGTCGCCGAGGGGGCGCCGAGATAGGCGGACTCCAGCACGTCGGGCCGGGTGGCGAGCTCTTCGCCCGTCCCCTCGGCGACGATCCTCCCCCGGCGCAGGACGTACGCCCGGTCGGCCACCGACAGGGCGAGCGGAGCGAACTGCTCGACGACGAGCACACCGGCTCCGCCGTCCGCCGCCGACCGCACCACCGAGAGGAGCTCGGGGACCAGGGGCCGGGCCAGCCCGAGGCTCAACTCGTCGACGAGGAGGAGCCGCGGCCGGGCCGCCAGCGCCCGGGCCAGCGAGACGAGCTGCTGCTCCCCGCCCGAGAGCTCACCGCCCCGACGCCCGAGCAAGGGGCGCACGGCGGGGACCCCGGCCAGGGCATCCTCGACGGCCAGGTCGCGCTCTCTCCTTCCCGCCCCTGCCCGCCCGGCCGCCAGGCGCAGCTGCTCGGCCACGGTGAGGCCGGGTAGGACGCCCCGGTCCTGGGTGGCGTGGGCGACCCCTCGGCGGGCCAACCGGTCGGCCCGGACACCGGCGACGGCCTCCCCGAGCACCCGCACCTCCCCGGCGAGCGCCGGCGCTGTGGCGCACGCCGCTCGCACGAGCGTGGTCTTGCCCGCCCCGTTGGCGCCGAGAAGGGCGACCAGCTCGCCCGCCCGGACGACGAGGTCGACATTGCGAACGGCCGGCACCCCGCCGTAGCCGGCCGACAGGCCGCTGACCTCGAGAACCGGAGCGCCGCTCGGGCTCGGCGGCCCTCCCCGCCGTGGTCCCTCGCCCGGCGGCGGCCCCAACCACGCCGACGCCACCGCCGGGTCCGCCCGCACCTCGGCCGGCCGCCCGCGGGCCACCACCCGGCCGCCGTCGAGGACCGCCACCTCGTCGCACACGCCGAGCACGAGGTCGACGTCGTGGTCGACCAGCACCACGGCCGTGCCTTCGCTCGCCAGGTCCCGAAGCGTCCGTCCCAGCGCCTCCCGCTCGGCGGCGTCGAGCCCCGCCGCCGGCTCGTCCAGGAGCAGCACGGCGGGAGCGGCGGCCAGCGCCCGGGCCAGGGCCACCTGCCTGCGCCGGTCGTGGGGGAGGTCACCGGGGACGGCGTCGAGCACGTCCTCGACCCCGGCGAGGCGGGCGGCAGTGGGCGCCCCGGGACGGGCCCCGCCCGCGGCACCGGAGGCCACCGCCAGGTTCTCTCCGACGGTGAGGTCCTCGAACAGCTCGAGCGACTGGAAGGTGCGGGCCACACCGAGAGCGGCCCTCCGGTGGGGCGTCAGGTGGCCGACGGGCCGGCTGTCCAGGGCGACGGTGCCGGTCGCCGG
>DASZJY010000318.1:0-2979 GCA_035947635.1 Acidimicrobiales bacterium
GGGGGCTGATGCGCCGCCTACTGACGGGTCCTGCGGTCGGCGCTCATGCTGACATCCCAACGTTCCTTCCCATCTCGCAGCCGGCGGGGCCACGGCTGGCACCGGTTTGCCCGCCGCCATCAACCTCAGGGCTGGACACGCCGGCGCGCTTCCTTCTCCTTCATCACCGCCTTCGCCATTTTCCCGAAGCGGCGGTCGTCAGCCCGGCGCTCGTGCTCGCTCCGGACGCCCTCGGCGTGCTCCAGCTCGCGCCGGAGCTTTTCGTAGCCGGCCAGACGGCGGGCCGCGAGCCGCTCATCGGCGATGGCAGCCTGCACGGCGCAACCCGGTTCGGGCCCGTGGGCACAGTCGGCGAACCGGCAGCCGCCGGCCAGCTCCTCGATGTCGGAGAAGGTGGCGGCCAGCCCCGATCCGCCGGACCACAGGCCCAGTTGGCGGAGGCCCGGCGTGTCGATGAGGACACCGCCGGCCGGCAGCGGGACGAGGTGGCGCGCAGTGGTGGTGTGCCGGCCCTTTGCATCGCCCTTCCGCACAGCGTCGGTGGCCAGGAGGTCGGCGCCGGTCAGGGCGTTCACCAGCGTCGACTTGCCCGCCCCCGACTCGCCGAGGAGGGTGGTCGTCCTGCCTGTGGCGAGGTGCCCGACGAGCCCGTCGAGTCCCTGACCGGTGACGGCCGACGTCAGGTGCACGGGGACGCCGGGAGCGAGGGCGGCCGCCGTCGTGGCGGCAGCCTCGGGGTCGTCCGACAGGTCGGCCTTGGTGAGGACGAGGCGGGGTTCGGCACCCGTCTCCCAGGCGAGGACGAAAGCGCGTTCCAGACGGCCGGGGCGGACGGGCCGGTCGAGGCCGGCGACGACCCACACGAACTCGACGTTGGCGGCGAGCACCTGGCCGTCGGCGCGCGCGGGGTCAGCGCGGGTGATGACCGTCCGCCTCGGCGCCACGGCGACGATGCGGTCCCGCTCGGCGGAGAGCGCCACCCAGTCGCCGGTCGCCGCCGGCACGCGAGTGGCGAGGTGGCAGGGGCCGCTGGCCGTGAAGACCAGAACGGCGCCGCGGTCGACCCGGCCGACGCGGGCGGGGACGATTCCCGCCTCGTCGATGCCCGACAACCAGTCGGCGAGGAAGTCGTCGTAGCCGAGGCGGGCGAGGTCCACGTCCTCGACGGTACCGAGCACAGGGCGCCCGCCTCATGGGATTTCGCTCGGATGGGCAAGGGATGGGCAAGGGCCCTTACGAAAGGGAAGAGACCCTCCGGGGAGGGCCTCTGACCTTGCACCTTCTTGGAGCGGACGACGGGACTCGAACCCGCGACCCTCACCTTGGCAAGGTGATGCTCTACCAACTGAGCCACGTCCGCAGTGGTCCCTACTTTAGCAAGGGGCTTCCCGGGCGGCGAGGGTCCGCGGCCTCTCCCGTTTTGGGCGCGCTTCGGGTCACTGAGTGAGCTCGAGCGCGCCCAGAACGGTTGGGATCGACGTCGGGAGCCGCCGGCTGCACGCCGTCGCCCTCGACGGCGGCGCCGCCATCGTTGACGTGGCGGTCTTCGACGCTGCCGACATCGACGAGCTGGTCGGTTGGGCCAGCGGCGCCGACAAGGTGGCGATCGACTCGCCCGACCGGTGGAGCACCGGTCCTCACTCGTCGGAGCTCGAGCTGTCTCCGAAGTTCCGAACCGCCCGCTGTGCCGAGATCGCCCTGGGCCGTGAGCACCGCATCTGGGTCCCCTGGACGACGCCAATGGAGCCGGTGCCGGGGTGGATCCAGGTCGGGATCGACCTCTTCGCCGCCCTGCGCGCCAAGGGGCACGAGCCTGTCGAGGTCTTCCCGTATGCCGTCCTCCGGGTCCTCGCCGGCGGCCGGCCGCTCCCGCCCAAGCGGACCTCCGCCGGCATCCGCTCGCGCGTGGAGCTGCTCGAGCAGGCCGGTGTGTCGGGACCATCGCTCTACCGGTGGTCGCACGACGCTCTCGACGCGGCGGCGGCTGCCCTCGTCGCCCTCCAGTGCGGCCTGGGCACGGGTCGACCCGTGACCTGCGGCCACGACCGGTCGGCCATCTGGCTCCCGGCGGGGTGACCACGGACCCCTTCAGCGCCCGCTGTGGCCGAAGCCGCCGCGTCCCCGCGCTGACGGCGGGAGCTCGGCGGCGACGGTGAACCGGACCTCCTCGACTCGTTGCACGACCAGCTGTGCGATGCGGTCACCGCGGCGGACCTCATAGGGCGCGAGGGGGTCGGTGTTCACCAGAAGCACGAGGAGCTCGTCCCGGTAGCCGGCGTCGATGAGCCCCGGCGTGTTGAGGCAGGTGACGCCGTGGCGCAGCGCCAGCCCACTGCGGGGCAGCACGAACCCCGCCCACCCGGGCGGGATGGCGACCGCCACCCCGGTGGGCACCAGCGCCCGCCCCCCGCCGGGTACCAGGACGGCGCCCTCCCGCGCCACCAGGTCGGCCCCCGCGTCGCCTTCACGAGCGTACGACGGCAGGGGGAGCTCGGGGTCCAACTGCACCAGCGGCACCTCGATCACGGCGGGGGAGCCTACGATCGCCGGCCGTGCTGGTATGGATGGACCTCGAGATGACCGGGCTCGACCCGGCCACCCACGTCATCGTCGAGATCGCCACCATTGTCACCGACGACGACCTCGAGATCGTCGCCGAGGGCCCCGACCTCGTGGTCCACCAGCCTCCCGAGGCCTTGGCCGCCATGGACGACATCGTCCGCCAGATGCACACCCGCAGCGGCTTGATCCATGCCATCGAGGCCTCGTCGACGTCCCTCGCCGAGGCAGGGCAGGCCACCTTGGAGTTCATCCGGTCGCACGTGCCCGAGCGCGGCACCGTCCCTCTGTGCGGGAACTCCATAGGCACCGACCGGCGGTTCCTCGCCGCCTACCTCCCCGAGATCGACCGGTGGCTCCACTACCGGTCGATCGACGTGTCGACGGTCAAAGAGCTGTGCCGCCGGTGGTACCCGAAGG
>DASZJY010000319.1:0-4028 GCA_035947635.1 Acidimicrobiales bacterium
GCTGCGTCCCGGCGGCGCCTACGTCCTCAACGTCATCGACCGCCCGCCGTTACGCTTCGCCCGCGCCGAGGTGGCCACCCTGCAGCGGGTCTTCGAGCACGTGGCGGTGATCGCACCTCCCGCCCTCCTCGACGGTGAGCAGGGTGGCAACTTCGTGCTCGTCGGGAGCGACACGTCCATCGACGCCGAGGCCATCACGGCTGCGATCCGGGCGCGGCTCGGTGAGGAGCGGGTGGTGACGGGCGAGGCGGCGAGTGCTTTCGCCGGCGATGCCCCGGTCCTCACCGACGACCGCGCGCCCGTCGACCAGTGGCTCGCGCGCTCACGGCGGTCGCGCGCCTGAGGGATGAGGCAAGCTGTGGTCGTGAGCACCGCCAAGCGGAGGCGACAGAAGGCGAACCGCCGGGCGCGGGTGGAGGCGGAGCAGGCGCTCCCTCCGATCACCGAAGCCGACCTCGACCAGCTTCTCGTCCAGGTGACAGTCCGGACGGATTGCGCCCACGCGTCCACCCGGACGACCAGTGACGGCCCGGTGCTGACGCGGTGTGCGGTGGGGGCCGCCGTCGCCGGCGGCTGTCCCACCGACTGCGCCAGCTTTGAGAGGCGACGCGTCGGCGGCATGGGCTGGTAGGTGGCGCCCGGGATGGAACAGCGGGTCTCTCTCGTCACCCTCGGAGTTGCCGACAGCGCGCGGTCGCGGGTGTTCTACGAGGCGCTCGGCTGGTCGGGCGAGTCACCCGACGGTGACGTGGTCTTCTTCCAGGCGGGGGGCATGATCGTCGCCCTCTGGGGACGCGACAAGCTGGCCGAGGACAGCTGCATGGAGGACGGTGGCGGCTGGGGCGGCGTCACTCTCGCGTACTGCGTCGCCTCGCCCGACGAGGTCGACACGGTCCTGGCCGATGCCGAGGCGGCGGGCGCAACCATCGGCCGGCCCGGCGCGCCCACGTTCTGGGGCGGCTACTCGGGCATCTTCATCGACCCCGACGGCCACCCTTGGGAGGTGGCGCACAACCCCGGTTGGATTCTCGCCGACGACGGCACTGTCCGGCTGCGGTGAGGACCATCGAGCTTTCCCGCGAGTACGAGCTGCTCGTCTAGGCGGCGAGCCGGGGGCGGCGACCGCGCAACCGCGGCGGGGGGCGTACATTCTTGGCATCGCCGAGCTGCCCGCGCCCCCCTACCGCCCCCAGATCTCGTCGCCCCCGGCCGAACGGCCGGAGAGGAGCGTCGGGCGTCTGCGCAAGGGGGCCACCGGCGCCGCCGTGGCCACCGGGCTGGCGCTCGGCTTCCGGGAGGTGCTCGACCCCCGCCCGGCACCGGAGGTCGTCGTCATCCACGAGCTGGGCGAGCCGCCGCCGCTCGGGCCGGTGACCCTCTTCTTCCACCCCGAGGTCCCCGAAGCGACGCTGGTGCTCGTCCGGCCCTAGATCTCGGGCGGCGGAGGGAGCGACTGCTCCAGCTCGGCCACCGGGGCGAAGAGGTCGCCGTGGCGGGAGACGCGGTCGAGGACGTCGTCGGCCTCGAAGACGACCAGGCCTGGGTCCCCCTTCTCGGCCACCGTCTCCACCTCCTCCCACGTGAGGGGCGTCGACACGGTGGGCCGCTCGCGGGCGCGCAGCGAGTACACGCACACCGTCGTCTTGGCCGAGTCGTTCTGGCTCCAGTCGATGAAGACCTTTCCCTTGCGGACGTCCTTGGCCATCTGTGACACGACGAGCGTCGGGTGCTCAGCCTCGAGCGTGCGGGCCATCGCATGGGCGAACGGCTTGGTGCCCTCGGGCTCGTAGGTGACGGCCGAGTTCAGAGGGGCGTAGAGCTGCAGGCCCTTCGACCCCGAGGTCTTGGGGAAGCACTCAAGGCCGAGCTGGCCGAGCGCTTCCCGTAGGAGCAGGCCCACCCGGGCGCACTCGACGATGCTCGCCGGCGGACCGGGGTCGAGGTCGAACACCAGCGTGGTCGGGCGCTCGATGTCCTCGGCGTGGGAGAGCGAGGTGTGCAGCTCGAGCGAGGCCAGGTTGGCGACCCACACGAGGGTCGGCAGGTCGTCGGCCAGGCAGTAGTTCACGTCGGCCTTGTTGCGCTCGCTCCACACCGCCACCGTCTCGACCCAGGGCGGCCGGTGCGAAGGGCAGTTCTTCTCGTAGAACGAATGGCCGTCGACGCCGTTGGGGTAGCGCTTGAGGGTCAGCGCCCGCCGCCGGAGGTGGGGGAGCAGCACCGGTGCGACCCGGGTGTAGTAGTCGATGACCTGGCCCTTGGTGAACCCCGCCGCCGGGTAGAGCACCTTCTCCATGTTGGACAGCTTCAGCTGCCGCCCTTCGACGGTGACCTCGCGGGAGGTCGAGCTCACCCCTTGCCCTTGTCCTGCTTCACCGCCGCCAAGCTGGCCTCGAGGGCGGCCATGAGATCGACGACCTTGGTGGGCTCCTCGGTGGCCTCCTCGACCACGATCTCCTGTCCTGACGCCTTCTGCTCGATGAGCTCGAGCACCCTCTCGCGGTACTCGTCGTGGTACTTGTCGGGCTCGAACTCGCTCGACAGCGAGTCGATGAGCTGGCGGGCCATCTTCTGCTCGCGGTCGGACACCTCGACCTCGTCGCGGGGCACCTCGAGCTCCTCGTCGGGGACGACCTCGTCGGGGAACAGCATGGTCTCCAGGACGAGCACGTCGCCCTTGGGCCGGATCGCCGCGAGGTACTGCTTGGTGCGCAGGACGACGCGGGCGATGCCCACCTTGTTGGTCTCGCGCATGGCCTCCCGGAGGAGGGCGTAGGCCTTGGTGCCGCCCTTGTCGGGGACGAGATAGTACGGCCGCTCGAAGAAGATCGGGTCGATCATGTCGAGGTCGACGAAGTCCTCGATGTCGATCGTCTTGGTGGCCTTGGGATCGAGGGCCTCGAGCTCCTCGGGCGAGATCGTCACGTAGGTGTCGGGGCCGAGCTCGTAGCCCTTCACGATCTGGTCGAACGGGACCTCCTCGCCGGTGGCCGCCGACACCCGCTTCTGGCGGATGCGCGAGTTGGACTTGGCGTCGATCTGGTGGAAGCGCACGTCCTTCGGCGATACGGCGCTGAACAGCTTCACGGGCACGTTCACCAGGCCGAAGCTGATGGCGCCGCTCCAGATGGGTCGGGGCACGGCTCACCTCCTGCACACGAAGCTACCGTCGGTGGCCCATGAAAAGTGTCGTGTACAGGCGGACAGGTGGTCCGGACGTGCTCGAGCTCGTCGAACGGCCCGACCCCGAGGCGGGGCCCGGCGAGGTACTCGTCAAAGTGGCGGTGTCGGGCGTCAACCCGACGGACTGGAAGAACCGGAGGGGCAAGAGTCCCGGCGAGTCGTTGCCGTTCCCCGAGGTCGTGCCCAACCAGGACGGCGCCGGCACCGTGGTCGCGGTGGGCGAGGGCGTCGACGAGGCCCGGGTGGGCCAGCGGGTGTGGCTGTGGGAGTCGCAGTGGGAGCGGGCCGACGGCACCGCCCAGGAGCTGGTCGCCATCCCCGGACGCCAGGCCGTGCCCCTCGCCGGCGAGGCGTCGTTCGACCTGGGGGCGAGCCTCGGCATCCCCGCCCTCACCGCCCACCGCTGCCTCACCGTCGGCACCGACGGCACCGACACGATCGGCCCCGGGTCGCTCGACGGTCGCGCCGTTCTGGTCGCCGGGGGCGCCGGCGTGGTCGGCCACGCCGCCGTCGAGCTGGCCAAGTGGGCGGGGGCGACCGTGGTGACGACGGTGAGCTCGCCGGAGAAGGCCGAGCTGGCCTCCGCCGCCGGGGCGGACCACGTCGTGAACTACCGCAGCGGCGAGCCGGGCGACGAGATCCGCAAGGCGGTCCCCGACGGTGTCGACCTGATCGTGGAAGTCGCCCCCGTCGCCAACGCCGAGCTCGACCGGGCGGTTCTTGCCGCCGACGGCACGGTGGCGATCTACGCCAGTGGCGAAGGCGACTTCACCATCCCCGTGCGCTGGGCGATGAGGATCAACGCCCGATACCAGTTCGTTCTCGTCTACACCGTGCCCGAGAGG
>DASZJY010000320.1:0-15811 GCA_035947635.1 Acidimicrobiales bacterium
GGCGGATCGTCCCCGGCGGGAGGCCGCGGTCACCTCGGGCGCGGGCGATCTCGCCCGACAAGAGGCCGCCAACCGCCCGGTGCACGTTGCGCACCTTGCGGGTGACGTGCACCCGCACGCCGTGGTCGACCGCCGGTCGCACCGCGCCCATGAGGTCGACGTCGAAGGCGTTGACGAGAGGCTCGGGGTCGCGCGTCCGCCGCCTCGGCGCTCCCGGAGGCGCCTGGGCGCCGACGAGGACGTCGGAGAGGTCGACGCCGCGCGCCTTCCAGTGGCTGACGGCGCCGTCGGGCTCGAGCAGGTCGGCCCGCCCGACCAGGTCGGCGAAGGAGGCGACGCCCAGGCCGGCCATGATCGTGCGCACCTCCTGGGCGAGGAGGAAGAAGAAGGTGACGACGTGGTCGGGGGTGCCGGCGAAGCGCCGGCGAAGCTCCTCGTCCTGGGTGGCGATGCCCACCGGGCAGGTGTTGAGGTGGCAGACCCGCATCATGATGCAGCCGGTGGCGATCAGCGGGGCGGTGGAGAAACCCATCTCCTCGGCTCCCAGCAAGGCAGCCACCACCACGTCGCGACCCGTCTTCATCTGGCCGTCGGCCTGCACGGTGATGCGCGAGCGAAGGTCGTTCTCCACCAGCACCTGCTGGGTCTCCGCCAGCCCCAGCTCCCACGGCACGCCGGCCGAGGTGATCGAGGAGACCGGCGACGCGCCTGTGCCGCCGTCGTGGCCGGCGATGACGACGTGGTCGGCCCCCGCCTTGGCCACCCCGGCGGCGACCGTGCCCACGCCGACTTCGGCCGCCAGCTTGACCGATACCCGCGCCGACGGGTTGGCGCAGCGCAGGTCGTAGATGAGCTGCTTGAGGTCCTCGATGGAGTAGATGTCGTGGTGCGGCGGCGGCGAGATCAGCTCGACCCCCGGCGTGGAGTGACGGAGGCGGGCGATGTACTCGCTGACCTTGTGCCCGGGCAGCTGGCCGCCCTCGCCCGGCTTCGACCCCTGGCAGATCTTGATCTGCAGCTCGTCGGCCTCCACCAGGTAGGCGATGGTGACGCCGAAGCGCGCCGACGCCACCTGCTTGATGGCCGAGCGCCGGGAGTCGCCGTTGGGGTCGGGCACCCAGCGGCGTGGGTCCTCGCCACCCTCGCCCGTGTTCGACTTGGCTCCGATGCGGTTCATGGCCACCGCCAACGTCTCGTGCGCCTCGGGGGATATCGATCCCAGGCTCATGGCCCCGGTGGCGAAGTGACGGACGATCTCGACGGCCGGCTCCACCTCGTCGAGGGGGAGGGGTCGCTCGGCGGCGCGCAGCCTCAGGAGGCCACGGAGCGTGGATCGGCGGGCAGCGTCCTCGTCGACCGCACGCGTGTAGTCGCCGAAGGCGGAACGGCCGCCGCCGTTGCGGACGGCGTCCTGCAGCAGAGTGACGGTCGTGGGGTTCCACACGTGGCGCTCGCCGTTGCGGCGCCAGGCGAGCACCCCTCCCTCGGGCAGGCGCCCGCCGCCCGCCGCGCCCGGCCACGCCCGGGAATGACGGTCGAGGGCCTCGGTGGCGAGGACGTCGAGGCCGACGCCACCGATGCGCGAGGGCGTCCCGGTGAAGTGCGCCTCCACCAGCGCCCGGTCGAGTCCCACCGCCTCGAAGATCTGCGCTCCGCAGTACGACTGGATGGTGGAGATGCCCATCTTGGAGATGATCTTGAGCAGGCCCTTGGCGACCCCCTTCATGAGCCGGTCCTCGGCCTCGGAGGGGTCGAGGCCGTCGTCGAGGACCTCGGAGGCGGCCAGGTCGCGCACCGTCTCCAGCATCAGGTAGGGGTTGACCGCTCCGGCGCCGTACCCGATGAGGCACGCCAGGTGGTGGACCTCGCGGGGCTCGCCCGACTCGACCACCAGGCCGGTGCTCAGCCGGGACCCCTCGCGCACGAGATGGTGGTGCACCGCCCCGGTGGCGAGCAGCGACGGCACGGGCACGCGGTCGGGGCCGGCGGCCCGGTCCGAGAGCACGACGATCCCCGCTCCGGCGGTCACCGCCTCGGACGCCTCGTTGCGGATCCGCTCCAGGGCCTGGTCGAGGCCGTCGGTGCCGTCGGCGACGGGCCACGTGCAGTCGACGGTGGCGACCTCCAGGCCGGGACGGGAGAGGCGGCGGAGGCGGGCCAGCGCGTCGTCGCTGAGGACGGGCCGGGGCAGGACGACGCCCGAGGCCTGATCGGGCCTCTCCTCGAGGAGGTTGCCCATCGGGCCGAGCCGGGTGGTGAGGCTCATCACGATGGTCTCGCGCTCGGGGTCGATGGCCGGGTTGGTCACCTGGGCGAAGCGCTGCTTGAAGTACCGGAAGAGCGGTGGCCGCTGGTCGGAGAGCACGGCCAGGGCGGCGTCGTCACCCATGGACCCGGTGGGCTCCTTGGCCGCGTCGGCCATCGGGCCGATGACGACTTCGACGTCCTCCCGCGTGTAGCCGAACGCCAGCTGCCGCTCGACGAGTGATAGGTCAGGGCGCGCCGGCGGCGACTCGCCTGCGCCCGCCGAGGACGGCAGGTCCTCCAGGCGGACGACCCCGTCGTCGAGCCACCGCCCGTAAGGCTGGCGACGGGCGATGGCGAGCTCGGCCTCGCCGTCGGCCGAGACGATCCCCGACTCGACGTCGACGACGAAGAGCTTCCCCGGGCGGAGCCGGCCCTTGCGCACGACGGTGGCGGGGTCGACCGGAAGGGCGCCGGCCTCCGAGGACACCACCACCCACCCGTCGCTGGTGACGACCCACCGGCCCGGGCGCAGGCCGTTGCGGTCGAGGGTTGCGCCGATGACCCTCCCGTCGGTGAAGCTCACCGAGGCCGGCCCGTCCCAGGGCTCCATCAGGAACGAGTGGAAGGCGAAGAAGTCGCGGAGCTCGGTGGGGAGGTCGTCGCGGCCTTCGTAGGCCTCGGGGATCATCATCATCACCGCATGTGGCAGTGACCGCCCGGCTAGGGCGAGCAGCTCGAGGGCGCTGTCGAGGATGGCGGAGTCCGACCCATCAGGGTCGGGGGGCACGGGGAGCACCTTGGCCAGGTCGTCGCCGAACAGCTCCGACGCGAGCCGCGACTGGCGGGCCCGCATCCAGTTCACGTTGCCGAGGAGGGTGTTGACCTCGCCGTTGTGGGCCAGCAGGCGGTAGGGGTGGGCCAGCTCCCAGCTCGGCATGGTGTTGGTCGAGAAGCGCGAGTGCACGAGGGCGAGCGCCGAGCGGCAGCGACCGTCGGTGAGGTCGGGATAGAAGCGGGCCAGCTGGTCGGCGGCGAGCATGCCCTTGTAGACGACGGTCCGCGACGAGAAGCTGGGCACGACCACCTCGGCCCCGCCCTGCGTCTCGGCCACCCGCCGGATGACGTAGAGCCGGCGCTCGAAGGCGTCCTGGTCGAGGCCGTCGGCGGCCCCGACGAAGAGCTGACGGACCACCGGTGCCCGGCGGCGGGCGGCCTCGCCCAGGTGCCGCTCGTCGACGGGGACGTCGCGCCAGGCGAGGGCCGTCTGTCCCTCGGCCTTCACCGCGTCGACGAGGACCCCCTCGACCGCCGCCCGGCGCTCCGGATCACGGGGGAGGAAGCAGGTCGCCACGCCGTAGCGCCCGGCACCCGGCAGCCCCTCGACCTCGGCCCGGAACAGCTCGTCGGGGAGTTGCAGGAGGATCCCGGCACCGTCGCCGGTGCAGGCGTCGGCCCCCTCCGCCCCCCGGTGGCGCATGTTGGCGAGGGCCACGAGGGCTCGACGGACGGTCTCGGAGGACGGTGCTCCGGACAGATGGGCCACCGAGGCCACGCCGCAGCCGTCGTGCTCGAAGGTCGGGTCGTACAGCCCGGCTGCTCGGGACCGACCGATCGCCATCCTCCTCGTCACGCCGCCGCTGGCGGTCGTCGGCGACCCTAGGTGCGTCGTGTTTCCCTCGCGTGTGTGTCGCGGGTCCTCCATGTTACGACGTGCCGCCGCGAACCCGAGCCGCCACGCATTGGGTCAGGAAAAGGGTCGATTTCCGCGCTCTGAGCGCGCCAGAACGATGCGATGGCCGCGAGCCAACACGGCCGCGGGCACGCCCGGCGCGACACTTGCCGGGCCATGGACCTCGACCTGCGGGCGGCGCCCGCCCGATCGCCCCGACGGTGGGCAAGGCCCGTCGCCGGATGGCTGCTCGCGGCGGCGCTCTGTCTGGTGGTGACGGCCTGGGTGGGCGGGACGCCGCCGGGCATGTCGGTGGACGAGCCCGCTCACTATCGCAAGGCCGTCGGTTTCGCCCACCTCGACATCCGGGGCGAGCCGGCCGGCTACGTCGACGTGCCGGCCAACACGCCGTCGATGATGGCGTGGCTGAACCGCACGTCCCGGGCGGTCACGGTCCCCCCCGACCTCCATGGCTGCCACGCCTTCCGCCTGCCGGTGGGAGGACGGTGCCCGCGCCTGCCCCCCGGGATCGTCGACCGGCCGCTACGGCCCGACCAGGAGGTCAGCTACGTCGGCACCTACCCGCCGTACGTCTACACGGTGCCGGCCGTCCCGATGAGGGTGGCCGAGGAGCTGGGAGGCGACACCGAGGTCGTGCTGATGGTCGGCCGGGCGGCGATGGCGGCGCTGGGCCTGGCCCTGGTTGCGGCCGCCGGTGCGCTGCTGCGCCGGGGTGGGCGCGGCCTGCTCGGCCTGGTCGGTCTGGCCCTGGCGCTGTCCCCGATGGTCGTGTTCCTGATGGCCGAGCTGGCGGCCAGCGGCCCGGAGGTCGCCGCGTCTCTGTGCGTCATGGCGGCCGCCCTGTACTTGACCCGGGACCCCGACGGCGGCGATGCGCGTTGGGCGTGGATCGCCTTCGCCGCCGGCGCGTTGGTGCTCACGACCAGCCGCTCGGTCGGACCGCTGTGGCTCGCCGTCCTGCTCGCACTGGTGGTCGCCCTGCGGGGGCGACGTCGCGCGGTGGCGGCGGCGAGAAGGCACCGGCGGGCCGCCGCGGCCACCGCCGCGGTGGCGGTCGCCGGCACCGCCGCGACGGCGCTCTGGAGGGTGGCCGTCGAGCCCAAGCCCGAGTTGGACGCGTCGGTCGTGCTGGAAGGGCTCTGGCCCGGGCTTCGCCAGGTGCCGAACGTGCTGGCCCACGGGGTGGGGTCGTTCGGCTGGTTCGACGTCGACATGCCCTGGCCCCTGTACGCGGTCTGGGCAGTGCTCGTCGTGGGGCTGGTGGCGCTGGGCATCGCCGTCGGGTCGTCGCGGGAGAGGAGGGTGCTGGCGGGCCTTGTCGTCCTCGAGGTCGTCGGTGCAGTCGTGTTCTACGCCGCCGTCATCCGGCCGACCTCCGTCGACTTCAAGATGCAGGGGCGCTACGTGCTGCCGCTCCTGGTCGCCCTGCCCCTGGTCGCCGGCGAGATCGTGAGCGGGCACCCCGAGCGAGTGGCCTCGCTGCTCCGTCATCGGGTGTCCACGGTCCTCGCGACCGCGTTCGCCGCCGCCGCCGCCGTGCATGCCCTCGCGTGGACCGCCAACGCCCTGTACTACGAGCGCAGCGCGATCTTCGGCCGGGAGTACCCCAACCGTTGGACCCCTTGGGGCGGCTGGCCCCTCTGGGGCGCCCTCGCCGGCGGCGCGGTCGTCCTCGCGTGGCTCGGCCTCGTGGCCGACCGCCGTTCGAGATCGCCCGTCAGGCCGAGGTGACCTGACCCAACATCCCCACGACGACCGCCGGCTCCTCGGCCGTGATGATGTCGTCGGCGCCCGCCCCGTCCCCGAGCTGATGGCGCCCCAGTACCGGGCCATGGCGTCCTTGATGCCCTGGGACTCCTCCATGACCCCTTCCTTCTCGCGTCCGACCTACGCCCGGGCGCCCGCTACGGCCGAGCGATCTGGCCCTTGTAGCTGCCGGTGGCCACGGCGGCAGCGAGGTCGACGGTGCCGTCGACCTGGAAGTACCCCGACGCGCCGACCCAGTCGCCGGTGCCCTCGCCGGTCACCAGGCACAGGCTGGTGAGCACGCCGTGATCGCGGGTCTGAAGCACCCCCGAGTTCTTGCAGCGAAGCGTGCCGTTCTTGGTCTCGACGGTGCCGTCACCCGTGAACAAGATCACCCCCGTGGTCGGCGTGTCGCTGGTCGGGATGATCTCCGCCACCCGCAACGTGAACGTGCCCTTGAGGTTGCCGGTGGTCGTCCCCGTCGCGCAGATGCCCGCCGGGGCGTCGCAGTCCCCGCCGACCACCACCTCGGTGTCGAACTTCCCCGAGACCACCTCGGAGACGGCCGAGGCCGGTCCCCCGGCGAAGGCGGAGACGGTGAGGGCGAGGAGGGCAAGGGAGGTGAGCACCACGCCCGTTCGCCCCTTGATCGACCTGATCGGTAGGCGCATGCCTACCAGTGCGCCGCACGCGGGCTCGCGTTACACGACGCCGCTGACGACCTCTCAGAGCGACGGTGAGGTGGTCCGCCGTTCCGGGTCGAGCAGGTTCACCGTCGCGCCGGGCACCAGTCGGCCGTCCGGGCCCACGGTGAACCACCGGCCCGCCAGGTTCTCGATGACGGGTGACCGCTCGGTCCCGCTGACCTGCTCGACGGCGCGGATCACGCCGCCGTGGGTGACGACGACGAGGGTGTCGCCCAGGTCGTGTCGCCGCGAGAGCCGGGCCAGCGCCTCCACGGTCCTGGTGACGAAGTGGGCGCGGGTCTCCCCCCCGGGCGTGGCGAGGAGGCGGCCCTCCCGCCAGCGCGCCAGCTGTTCGGGCCATCCCGACTCGATCTCCGGCCGCGTCAGCCCCTCCCAGTCGCCGACGTCGTACTCCCGCAGGTCACCCTCGATCACGGGCCCGCCCAGGTTCAGGGCGGCGGCGATGACCTCCGCCGTCTCCCTGGCCCGGACCAGGTCGGAGGAGGCCACCCCGGTGACCTCGAGATGACGCAGGTCGTCGACCGCGTCCTGGGCCTGAGCCCGCCCGAGCTCCGACAGCGGCGGATCCGACCATCCCTGCCACCGGCCCTCGGCGTTCCACGTCGACTGGCCGTGGCGGACGAGAAGGAGGCTCTTCGGCACTGTCGGGTTCTACCAGCCCGCCCCGGAACCGGAACATTCCACCGGCCCAGGGCGGCCTATGATGGGAGACCGCTCAAACTTTTCTCTAGGAGACGCGCGCGTGCCCGGGACTGTGGTCGTGGGGTCCCAGTGGGGCGACGAGGGCAAGGGCAAGGTCACCGACCTCCTCGCTCGTGAGATGCAGGTCGTGGTCCGCTACCAGGGCGGCCACAACGCCGGCCACACCCTGGTCGTCGGCGGCGAGTCGTTCGCCCTCCAGCTGGTGCCGAGTGGAGTCCTCTACCCGTGGGTCACCCCGGTGATCGGCAACGGCGTCGTCGTCGACCCCGCCGTGCTCGTCCAGGAGATAGACACCCTGCAGGGCCGGGGCGTCGACTGCAGCCGGGTGCGGGTGTCGGGGAACGCCCACCTGATCATGCCCTACCACCACGAGCTCGACCGCCTCACGGAGCGCTACCTGGGCAAGAACAGCCTGGGCACCACCAAGCGCGGCATCGGGCCGGCGTACGCCGACAAGGCCGCCCGCGTCGGCCTGCGGGTGCAGGACCTCCTCGACGCCAAGATCTTCACGGAGAAGCTCGAGGTCGCCCTCAAGGAGAAGAACCAGGTCCTGGCCAAGGTCTACAACCGCCTGGGCCTCTCCGCCGACGACATCTCGGACCTCTATCTCGGGGAGCTGGCGCCCCGCCTCGAGCCGATGATCACCGACACTGTCGGCCTCGTGCACGAAGCCCTGGAGGCGGGCAGCAACGTGCTCTTCGAGGGCGCCCAGGCCACCTTCCTCGATCTCGACCAGGGCACCTATCCGTTCGTGACCTCTTCGAACCCGGTGGCCGGCGGCGCCTGCACGGGGGCTGGCGTCGGCCCGCGCCATCTCACCCGGATCATCGGCATAGCCAAGGCGTACGTCACCCGCGTCGGCTCCGGGCCCTTCCCCACCGAGCTCCGAGACGAGCAGGGGGACGAGCTGGTCGACCGCGGCAAGGAGTTCGGCACGGTCACCGGGCGCCGCCGCCGGACGGGATGGTTCGACGCCGTCCTCCTCCGCCAGGCCGTCCGCCTGAACTCCCTCACCGAGGTGGCCCTCACCAAGCTCGACGTCCTCGACACGTTCGACACGCTCAAGGTGTGCGTGGCCTACGAGGCCGACGGCGTGCGCTACGACCACGTCCCCTACCACCAGTCGGTGTTCCACAAGGTGACGCCGGTCTATGAGGAGCTGCCGGGCTGGAAGACCGACCTTACCGGGGTGACGTCGCCTGACGACCTGCCCACCGAGGCGGTGGACTACATCGGGTTCCTCTCCGAGCAGGGAGGGGTGCACGTGCGGCTGGTGGGCGTGGGCCCCGGCCGCGACCAGTTCGTCGACTTCGGGCCCGCTCCGGGCGAGGAGGAGGCCGACGAGGTCGAGGAAGAGGATGCCTTGTGGGAGGAGGCCGAAACCGGCCCCGGGTGGCTCGTGCTCTGATGCGGGTCTGCGTGGTCGGCAGCGGGGGGCGCGAGCACGCCCTGCGCGAGGTGCTGGCGCGAACGGCCGACGTGGTCGTGACGCCGGGCAACCCGGGCATCGCCGGATCGGTGCCCGCTCCGCCCGAGGAGATCGAGGCCGACCTCTACGTGATCGGCCCCGAAGCCCCGCTGGTGGCGGGGCTGGCCGACCGCCTGCGGGCCCAGGGTGGTCTCGTCTTCGGCCCCGGGGCCGACGGCGCCCGGCTCGAGGGATCGAAGGCGTGGATGAAGCAGGTGCTGGCCGACGCCCGCGTCCCCACCGCCCGCCACGCCGTCTTCGCCGAACCCGAGCGGGCGGTCGCCTTCTTGCGTGCCATGGAACCCCCCTACGTGGTGAAGACCGACGGGCTGGCGGCGGGGAAAGGGGTGCTCGTCACCGAGTCGTTGGACGAGGCCGTCGCCGACGCCAGGGAGAAGCTGGCGGGCCGTTCGTTCGGCGACGCCGGCCGCCGGGTGGTGATCGAGGAGGGCCTCTCGGGGCCGGAGCTCTCGGTGCTGTGCGTCTGTGACGGCACGAGGGCCGTCGCTCTGGCTCCGGCCCAGGACTACAAGCGTCTGGGTGACGGCGACACTGGGCCCAACACGGGCGGCATGGGCGCCTACTCGCCTGTGCCCGCCGCCGGCCCCGAGGTGGTGGAGACGGTGGTGGAGCGGGCCGTGCACCCCACCCTCGGGGCGCTGGCGGCGAGGGGCATCGACTACCGGGGCGTCCTCTACGCCGGGCTCATGCTCACCGCCGACGGTCCCAAGGTGCTGGAGTACAACGTCCGTTTCGGCGACCCCGAGGCCCAGGTGGTCCTGCCCCGCTTCAGCGGCGACCTGGCGTCCCTGCTGGCCGAGGCCGCCGCCGGCCGTCTCCGCTCCGAGCCCGTCTTCTCGTCGGACGCGGCGGTGACGGTGGTTGCCGCCGCCGAGGGCTACCCCACTGCCCCCCGCACGGGCGACCTCATCGAGGGCCTCGAGGAAGTCGCCGCCGTTCCGGGGACGCAGGTGTTCTACGCCGGGGTGGCCCGGGGGGAGGACGGTCGGCTGCGCACTGCCGGGGGAAGGGTTCTGGCTTTGACCGCCGTGGGCAGGAGTCTGCCCGAGGCCAGGGACAGCGCCTACCGGGCCATCGACCACCTGAGGTGGCCGGGGATGCAGTATCGACGTGACATCGCCGCGTCTGCGGTCGAGGAGGAGAGGGTGTGAGGCAGCAGCGATGAAGGTCGCGGTGCTCATGGGATCGCCCCGTGACCAGGAGAAGATGGCGCCCGCCGCCGCGACGCTCGCCGAGTTCGGCGTCGAGGTGGAGGAGTCGGTGATGTCGGCGCACCGCACCCCCGACCAGGTCGCCGCCTTCGCCCGCGGCGCCCGCGCCGACGGCTACGCGGCGGTGATCTGCGGCGCGGGCATGGCTGCCCACCTGGCCGGGGCGGTGGCGGCCAACACCACCCTGCCGGTGGTGGGCGTCCCCCTCTCGGGCGGCGCGTTGGGTGGCGTCGACGCCCTCTACGCCACCGTGCAGATGCCCCGGGGCGTCCCCGTCGCCACCGTCGCCATCGATGGCGCCGCCAACGCCGCTCTCCTCGTCGTCCAGATGCTGTCCATCACCGACGCGGACCTGGCCGCCAAGCTCGACGAGCACCGGCAGGCGGCGGCCGGCGGAGGGGCCAAGTGACCCGAGCCTTGCTCCCTCGACCCCCCCATGCGCATGTCGATCGCGCACGCGTCGGGAGGGGCGCGTGATCCCCCGTTACTCGCTCGCGGAGATGGCGGGGTTGTGGACGGACGAGGCCCGCCTGGGCCTGTGGCTCGACGTCGAGGTGCTGGCCACCGAGGCGTGGGCGTCGCTCGGCGTCGTCCCCGAGGAGCACGCCAAGGCGGTGCGGGAGCGGGCGCCGGCCGTCACCCCCGACCTGGTGGCGGCGGTGGCCGAGCGGGAGGCGGTGACCGACCACGACGTGGCCGCCTTCGTCGACGTGGTGCAGGAGGCCATCGGGCCCCCGGCGGGCAACTGGGTCCACTACGGCCTCACGTCGAGCGACGTCGTGGACACCGCCCTGTGCGCCACCCTGACGCGCGCCGCCGACGTCCTCCTGCGGGCCAGCGGTGAGCTGGTGGCGGTGCTCAAGGCCCGGGCGCTCGAGCACCGCGACACGGCGATGGCGGGGCGCACCCATGGGATGCACGCCGAGCCCACCACCCTCGGCGTCAAGCTGGCCCACTGGTGCCTCCAGGCCGACCGCGACCGCGCCCGCCTGGGCGCCGCCCGCCATGCGGTGGCGGTGGGCAAGCTGTCGGGCGCGGTCGGCACGTACTCCAACGTCGACCCCGCCGTGGAGCGCCACGTCTGCGAGGCCCTCGGCCTGCGCCCCGTGCCTGCCACTCAGGTCATCGCCCGCGACCGCCACGCCGAGTACCTGTGGGCCACCGCCGCGGTGGGCGCGTCGGTCGAGACCTTCGCCACCGAGATCCGCCACCTCCAGCGCACCGAGGTGGGCGAGGTGGAGGAGCCGTTCCGGGCGGGCCAGAAGGGCAGCTCGGCCATGCCTCACAAGCGCAACCCCATCACCTGCGAGCGCCTGGCCGGCCTGGCCCGGGTGCTGCGCGCCAACCTGGGTGCCGGTCTGGAGGACGTCGCCCTCTGGCACGAGCGCGACATCTCCCACTCTTCGGTGGAGCGGGTGATCCTGCCCGACTCGTCGCTCCTGGCCCACTACCTCCTGGTCCGCATGCGCAAGGTGGTGGAGGGCATGGTCGTGCATCCCCACCGCATGCTCGAGAACCTCGACCGGTCCTACGGGCTGGTCTTCAGCCAGCCGGTGCTGCTCGCTCTGGTCGCGGCCGGGCTCACCCGAGACGCCGCCTACCGGATCGTGCAGGAGGCGGCGGCGACGGCATGGGCCGGGCGTCGCCCGTTCCGCTCGGTGCTGGAGGACGACGACCGGGTGCCACTCACCGTCGCGCAGCTCGACGAGGCGTTCAGCCTGGCCCGGGCTCTGCGCAACGCCGGCTCCGTCTTCGACGCCCTCGAGGAGGTCGACGTATGACACTGCCCAAGCTCCACTCCGGGAAGGTCCGCGACGTCTACGACGCCGGCGACGGGCTCCTGCTCATGGTGACGTCCGACCGCATCTCCGCCTTCGACGTGGTCATGGCCGAGCCCATCGAGGACAAGGGCAAGGTCCTCACCGGCGTCACCGTCCACTGGCTCGCCGAGGTGGCCGACCTGGTGCCGGGCCATCTGGTGTCCACCGACCCCGCCGACTTCCCTGCCGGCGCCGAGGAGCTGGGCGACCTCTCGGCCCGCACCATGCTGGTGCGCCGGGCCGAGATGCTGCCGGTCGAGTGCATCGTGCGGGGCTACCTGGCCGGCTCGGGGTGGAAGGAGTACACCGCTTCGGGAACGGTGTGCGGTATCCCTCTCCCGCCGGGGCTCCGCCAGTCCGACCGCCTCCCCGAGCCCATCTTCACGCCGTCCACCAAGGCCACCGACGGCCACGACGAGAACATCACCTTCGAGGCCGCCGCCGAGCTGGTGGGGCGCGACGTGCTCGAGGTGGCCCGCGACATCTCTCTGGCGGTGTACGCCCGGGCGGCCGAGTGGTCGGCCGACCGGGGCATCATCGTGGCCGACACCAAGTTCGAGCTGGGCTTCGTCGACGGCGTGATGACCCTGTGCGACGAGGTGCTGACTCCCGACTCCTCGAGGTTCTGGGACGCCGAGACGTACGAGCCGGGGACGTCGCCGCCCTCGTTCGACAAGCAGCCCCTCCGCGACTGGCTCGAGGAGAGCGGGTGGGACAAGCGGCCCCCTCCGCCACCCCTGCCCGCCGACGTGGTGCAGACGACGCGCGACCGCTATGTCGCCGCCTACGAGCGGGTCACGGGCAAGCCCTTCGAGCAATGGGCCCGTTAGATGGCTGCTGATCGACTTTGGTCGGGCCTGCGGCCCGAAGCGCTGAGCTGCGACTTCGCGAGCTCACTCGCTGGGCAGCGCGATAGAACAGCAGTCATCGAGTGAGGTTCCCAGTGCTGGTGGAGGTGCGGCTACGCCCCGACGTGGCCGATCCCCAGGGCGCCACCATCGAGCGCGCCCTCCCCGCCCTCGGTTTCAACGGTATCGACGGCGTCCGGGTGGGCAAGGCGATCCGCCTCACCGTGGAGGCGGCCGACGAGGTCGCCGCCCGGTCGGAGGTCGAGGAGCTGTGCCGCCGGTTCCTCGCCAACCCGGTGATCGAAGACGTGGAGATCAGCGTCGGATGACCACCGTCGGGGTGGTCCTCTACCCGGGGTCCAACTGCGAGCACGACGTGGTCGAGGCCGTCTCCGGCCTCGGTGGGGAGGCTCGGATCCTCTGGCATGGCGACAATCGGCTCGGTGACGTCGACGCCGTGATCGTCCCCGGGGGCTTCGCCCACGGGGACTATCTGCGCCC
Organism: Acidimicrobiales bacterium; assembly: GCA_035947635.1. Lineage (GTDB taxonomy): Bacteria > Actinomycetota > Acidimicrobiia > Acidimicrobiales > AC-14 > DASZJY01. The sequence continues at coordinate 12,962 of DASZJY010000320.1, forward strand.
GGGTGCCATCGCCCGCTTTTCGCCGATCATGTCCGCTTTGTCCAGGTTCGCGGCGATCGGCGGACCGGTTGTCGGCATCTGCAACGGGTTCCAGGTGCTCACCGAGGCGGGCTTGCTTCCCGGCGCCCTCCAGAAGAACCGAGGGCTGCGTTTCCTGTGCACAACTGTTGAAGTGCGGGTTGAAACAACTGAATCGCCCCTGACCAAGCTCGCCCCGCCGGGCGGCGTCCTCCGCCTCCCGATCAACCACTTCGAGGGCAATTACACCTGCGACCCCGCCACCCTCGCCCAATTGCGAGCGGAAGGCCGTGTGGTGCTGCGTTATGTCGCCAATCCCAACGGCTCCACCGACGACGTCGCCGCCGTCTGCTCGGCCGGTCGCAACGTCGTCGGCCTCATGCCCCACCCCGAGCGCGCCTACGACCCTCTCAGCGGGTCACAGGACGGCAGAGTGCTGTTGCGTTCGTTGTTGGAGACGGCGGGGGTGTCCGCGGCCTCTGTGTGAGGGGCCTCAGTCGCCGCGGCGGATGCCGGCACGGCGGAGGACGCTCGGGTCGACTCCTGCCTCGCGCCACGCCGCGTAGGTGATGCCCTTCCGCTGGCCGTAGGGACCGGCGGCGGCGACAAACCCATCTTCCAGGGTGGTCATGTCGACGCCATTGTCGCCGGCGGCCAGCTCCGCCTCCAGGTTCATACGCTCCTGCACCAGGTGCACCCTCGTGAGCGGATCAGCGGTGGGAAGCTGCTCCTCGATGGCACTCAGGCGCTTCTGTATCGACTCGGGCGTGCGCTTGCGCCCACGCCTGGGCTTGTGCGCTTCGAGCGCCTCGAGATAGCGCCGAACCGCTCTTCCTTGCTCCCGTCCCTCGGCCAGCGCCGCCTTGTGGCTGTCGGACATGGAGCTTCGCTTCGTCGTCTTGGCGGGCATTTCCCGATTGTGACCGGATTCGCGACCGATTTCAAATCGATGAGGAAAGATGGACATTTCCGTCCGAGCGTCGGAAACGAGCGTACGTGCGTCCACCGTGGTGGGGACCGGCGTCCGGTACGGTTGGCCTCGTGCCCCCCGCCGGATCGGCGACCGACGCCCTCACCGCTGTCGACCTCCACCGTGCCCTGGGTCTCACCGACGACGAGGCCGCTTCCATCGAGCGGATCCTCGGCCGCCGGGCCACCGAGCTGGAGCTGGCCATGTACGCGGTGATGTGGTCCGAGCACTGCTCCTACAAGTCCTCACGCGTGCACCTGCGGCGGCTGCCGACGTCGGCGCCGTGGGTGCTGGTGGGGCCGGGTGAGAACGCGGGCGTCGTCGACGCCGGCGACGGGATGGCCGTCGCCCTGCGCATCGAGAGCCACAACCACCCCTCGGCCATCGAGCCCTACCAGGGCGCCGCCACCGGTGTGGGCGGCATCCTCCGCGACATCTTCACGATGGGCGCTCGCCCCATCGCCCTGCTCGACTCGCTCCAGATGGGCCCGCTGTCCGACGCCCGCAGCCGGTGGATCCTCGAGGGCGTCGTGAGCGGGATCTCCGGCTACGGCAACTCGGTGGGCGTTCCCACCGTGGGCGGCGAGCTCGCCTTCGACGCCGGCTTCGCCGACAACCCGCTGGTGAACGTCATGTGCGTCGGGCTCATGGCCCACGACCGGCTGGTGCTGGCGCGGGCCAGCGGTGCCGGCAACCTGGCCGTGTTGCTGGGCTCGACCACCGGGCGCGACGGCATCGGGGGCGTGAGCGTGCTGGCGTCGGCGGGCTTCGACGAGGGCTCGGAGGCCAAGCGGCCGAGCGTGCAGGTCGGCGACCCGTTCGAGGAGAAGCGCCTCATCGAGGCGTGCCTGGCCCTCTACGACGCCGGCCTGGTCGTGGGCATCCAGGACCTGGGCGGGGCGGGGCTGGCCTGTGCCACCAGCGAGACCGCCTCGCGCGGCAGGGTGGGGATGGACGTCGACCTCTCGGCGGTGCCCTTGCGCCAAGAGGGAATGACGCCGGCGGAGATCATGACCAGCGAGTCACAGGAGCGGATGCTGGCCATCGTCCGCCCCGACGACCTCGAGGAGGTGCTGGCCGTGTGCCGGCGCTGGGAGGTCCGGGCCACGGTCGTGGGTACGGTCACCGACGGGGGGCGGCTGCGGGTGCTGTCCGAACGGGGAGGCGAGGTGCTGGCCGACCTGCCGGCGTCGTCGCTCCACGAGGACGCCCCGCTGTACCAGCGCCCCTTGGCCGCGCCGGCCGAACTCGAGGCACGGCGGGCCGACGATCCGGCGCGGTTGCCGGCACCGGCCGACTGTGGGGCCGACCTGCTTGCCCTCTTGGTCGACCCCTCGTGGGTCTGGTCGCAGTACGACCACCAGCTGTTCCTGAACACCGTCGAGGGGCCGGGTGGCGACGCCGCCGTGCTGCGCCTCAAGGGCCCCGGCCATCCCTGGACGGGGCGGGCCCTGGCGCTGACGACCGACAGCAACAGCCGCTGGTGCGGCCTCGATCCCCGCGGGGGCACCGCCCTGGTCGTTGCCGAGGCCGCTCTCAACGTGGCCTGCACCGGGGCCCGTCCGCTGGCCGTGGTCAACTGCCTCAACTTCGGGAACCCCGAGCACCCCCACGTGATGTGGCAGCTGTCGGAGGCGATCGACGGCATGACCGAGGCGTGCCGCGCCCTCGACGTGCCCGTCGTGGGCGGCAACGTGAGCCTCTACAACGAGTCGGCCGGCCGGGACATCGAGCCCACACCCGTCATCGGCCTCCTCGGTCTCATCGAGCGCTTGGAGCGCCGCCCCCCGGGCGTCGGCCTCGTCGAGGGAGGGCGGCTGCTGTGCCTCGGGCCGTCGGCGGACGGAGCGGGCCTCGCCGGG
>DASZJY010000321.1:0-2445 GCA_035947635.1 Acidimicrobiales bacterium
GACGGCGTGGCCGACATGGACGAGGTGGCGTCGCGGTTCGCCACCCAGTCGTCGCTGCCGCTGATGCTCGACTCCACCGAGCCGGCCGTCATCGAGACCGGGCTGCAGTGGATCGGCGGGCGGCCGGTCCTCAACTCCGTCAACCTCGAGGACGGCGACGACCCGGGCACGCGGCTCGACCGGTTCCTGTCCCTCGCCCGCGAGTACGGCGCCGCCGTGATCTGCACCTGCATCGACGAGGAGGGGCAGGCCCGCACCGCCGACTGGAAGGTCCGGGCGGCCAAGGCCATCCACGACCTGGCCGTCGAACGCTACGGCCTGGAGCCCACCGACCTGCTCTTCGACCCGCTGGCCCTGCCCCTCTCGACGGGCATGGAGGAGAGCCGGCGCGACGGCATCGAGACGATCGAGGGCATCCGCCGCATCAAGGCCGAGCTTCCCGGCGTGCACACCGTGCTCGGGCTCTCCAACGTCTCGTTCGGGCTCACGCCCGCCGCCCGCCACGTCCTCAACTCGGTGTTCCTGCACGAGTGCGTGGAGGCGGGCCTCGATTCCGCCATCGTCCACGCGGCCCGCATCATGCCGCTCGCCCGCATCCCCGAGCGGCAGCGGGAGGTGTGTCTCGACCTCGTCTACGACCGTCGCCGCCCGGGCTACGACCCCCTGTCCGAGCTGCTGGCCCTCTTCGAGGGCGTCACCTCGTCCGCCGTCGAGAAGGAGGACCGCAGCGGCTGGTCGGTCGAGCAGCGCCTGGAGCGCCGGATCATCGACGGCGACCGCGATGGCCTGGAAGCCGACCTCGACGAGGCGCTCGCCACCACGCCCGCCCTGGCCATCGTCAACGACACGCTCCTGGCCGGCATGAAGGTGGTGGGCGAGCTCTTCGCCTCGGGCGAGATGCAGCTGCCCTTCGTCCTGCAATCGGCCGAGGCCATGAAGGCAGCGGTCGCCTACCTCGAGCCCCACATGGAGAAGTCCGACCAGGGCGGCAAGGGGCGCATCGTGCTGGCCACGGTGAAGGGCGACGTCCACGACATCGGCAAGAACCTCGTCGACATCATCCTCACCAACAACGGCTACGAGGTCCACAACCTCGGGATCAAGGTGCCGGTGTCCGAGCTCGTGGCCAAGGTCGCCGAGGTGAAGGCCGACGCCATCGGGATGAGCGGGCTCCTCGTCAAGAGCACGCTGATCATGCGCGAGAACCTGGAGGAGCTCAACAGCCGGGGGCTCTCAGGCATCCCCGTGCTCCTCGGCGGCGCCGCCCTCACCCGGTCGTACGTCGAGCGCGACATGCGCCAGGTGTACGAGGGGCGGGTCTTCTACGGCAAGGACGCCTTCGAGGGGCTCCGCACGCTCGACCGGCTCATGGACATGAAGCGCAGCGGCGTCGACGACCCCGCCTTCGGCCGGGAGGTGTCCGCGTCGACGGTGCGCTCGCGCCTGGAGGCGCGGGACGGCGAAGGCGCCGACGCAGTGCCCGCCCGCTCACCCGAGGTCGTCACCGACAACCCGATCTTCGTCCCGCCGTTCCTCGGGTCGCGGGTGGTGAAGGGCCTCTCGGTCGACGAGATCGCCGGCTGGCTCAACGAGACCGCCCTCTTCCGCAACCAGTGGCAGTTCCGCCCCCAGGGCGGGGAGCCCGCCGGCTCCGGAGGCAAGAGGGAGCCCGCCGGCTCCGGAAGCAGAAAAGAGTCCGATGCCGAGTTCAAGGCCCGGTTGCGGCCGGTGCTGCGGGCGGAGCTGGCCAAGGCCAAGGAGGCGGGAGTCCTCGTGCCCCAGGTCGTCTACGGCTACTACCCGGCCAACGGCGACGGCAACGACGTGGTGCTCTGGAAGGACGAGACGCGCACCTCCGAGTGGCTCCGCTTCTCGTTCCCCCGCCAGCGGGTCGAGCCCTGGCTGTGCATCGCCGACTTCTTCCGGCCCGTCGAGTCGGGCGAGACCGACTACGCCTGCTTCCACATCGTCACGATGGGATCGGCGGTGTCGGAGGCCACCGCCCGCCTGTTCGCCGAGGACCGCTACCAGGAGTATTTGCTGCTCCACGGCCTCGGGGTGGAGATGGCCGAGGCCCTCGCCGAGCTGTGGCACCGCCGCATCCGGGAGGAGTGGGGCTTCGCCGACGAAGACGGCACCCTCATCAACATGCTCCTCCGCCAGCACTATCGCGGCGGGCGCTACTCGTGGGGCTACCCCGCCTGTCCCGACCTGGAGGACAACGCCAAGGTCGCCGAGCTCCTCGAGGCCGACCGCATCGGCGTCGTCGTGAGCGACGACTTCCAGTACCACCCCGAGCAGACCACGTCGGCCATCATCTGCCACCATCCGCAAGCGAAGTACTTCGTCGCGGGTTAGGCCGCCCGAGGGGCTGACAGGGGCCCCGGACGCACTTGCGCCGAGGGGCCGCTCCCGGGTGGAGCGTCAGGCGCTTGCGACCAGGAG
>DASZJY010000322.1:0-2426 GCA_035947635.1 Acidimicrobiales bacterium
CGCTCGGTGATGTCCTGCAGCGTCCCGATCAGGCGGACGACCGCACCGGTGTCGTCGAGCACCGGGCGCACCCGTCCCTGGATCCACCGGGTCTCGTCGGGAGGGAGCACGATGCGGTACTCGGTGGAGGTGGGCGCGGACGTCTGCGGTGCGGACCGCCAGGCGTCGAGCACCCGGGCCCTGTCGTCCGGGTGGATGCGCGAGGCAAAGGCGGCGCCCTTGTCGGCCACGTCACCGGAGAAGCCGAGCAGGCGCATCATCTCGTCCGACCAGGTCACGACGTCGGTCGCCAGGTCCCACGTGTAGCTACCCACCTGGGCGGTGCGCTGGGCCTCGGCCAGCTGGAACTCACGCTCGGCCAGCACCCGGCGGCCGGCCCGCTCGCGGTCGTACAGCTCGGCCCGGTCGAGGGCCAGGCCGGCCAGGTGGGCGAGGGTCAGGAGGAGGCTCAGCTCCTCGGGACCGAAGAAGGGGGCGATCGGGCTGGTGGTGACCGCCAGCCACCCCTGGCGGACGGGGATCGCGACCAAGCCGTCGAGGAAGAAGGGGTCGGCGGCGGGGTCGGCGGGGACGGGCAGCCGGGCGGCAGCAGCGTCCGCGTCGGGACCGGCGATCCCGTGACGGGCCCGGACGACACCGTCCTTGGTCACGAGCATGGCGGCTTGGGCGCCCACCAGCTCGGCCGCGTGGGGCAGGAGGATCGAGGCGACCCGGTCGGCGGTGTCGGCGCCCATGAGGGCGGCTTCGGCCTTCCTGAACGCCAGCACCTCGGGCCGCCGCCACCAGGTGCGCAGCGCCCGGGGAGGGGCGAACCCGAGAAGGAAGAGGACGGCGCTGAGGAGCCCGGCGCACTGGGCGGCCAGGGTGACGTCGGCCGAGCCCCGCCCGCCCGAGCCAACCACGATGAACAGAGCGATGTTGAGGACGATGGCGGCGATCCCAAGGGTCCGCATCCGCCGCCGGGCGACCGTCGGCTGGCCCCGCCCGGCCCGCCAGAGCCGGGCCACGGACAGCGCCGACAGCACGGTCCAGTCGAGGCTGAACCCGACCCCGTAGGCCACGTACCACCACGGCCACGGGCCGACGGGGGAGGCGACCGAGGGGACGACGAGGGTGGCCACGGCGACGAGGGCGGTCATGGCCCGGGCGGCGGCCTCGACCCGCCGAGACCCGGCGGCGAACGTCCAGGTGAAGCGGTAGAAGCAGTAGGGGAACAGCGCCAGCAGCAGCACGATGGCGCGCCGGAGGAGCTCGATGGCGGCGCCCGTCGCCGTCGGCGCGGTGAACCAACTGACGGGGACCACGGCGGCGAGGATCCCGAACGTCAGCGCGAGCCAGGCGCCCGACCGCCCGCCACGGCGTCGCCATGCGGCGTAGGAGACCGCGGCGAGGGTCGCGAAGACGACCAGCTCCAGGAACTCGACGAATGTCAGGAGCCTCACCAAAAAGGACTATCGGCGTGGCCGGGACCCTGCCTTGAGTCGCACTACGGTCGCCTCGTGGGAGCAGACGTCGTCGACCTGGGGCAGCTGCCTCGCCGCCGGGGCCCCAGACCGCGTACCACGCCCACCAACCCGCACACCCAGCTCGACCAGCAGCCCTCCGACCGCGTCCAGCGCGACCGCCTGGCCAGCTCCGTCTTCGCCCTGCCCGGCGTCGCCGAGCGCCCGAGCCGCATCTCGGTGCCCGGCGCCCGGGCCCTGTGGCTCGACGTGGGGGCGAACGGCCCGCCCGAGGCCTTCATGGTGGGCTCCGAGTTCGCCCATCTCCATCCCGGTGCCGACCAGAGCCTCCACGCCATGCTCCCGTCCGCGCTGGTCGAGGCGGCCATCGAGGCAGGGTGGGCCGAGCCCCATCCCGTCGCTCGCCTCGGCCTCATCCCACCGACCGCGGTGATGCTCTACGCGCCCAGGGACGACGTCGAGCGAGAGGTCGTCGAGGCCCTGGTGCGCGCCTCCCACGCGTACGCCCGGGGCGAGGCGTGATCGTCCCGGGTCAGAACATCCCGTTGTCGTTGGCGGCGGCGGCGGGGACCACCTGGAGCACATCCCGGTGCTCGACGACCCTTCCGTCGTCGTCCAGCCTGCTCCCGCGACCGCAGTCGGCCGTCTGCTGGAATGTGCCTCCGGGAGCAACGGTGCCCGACGGCGGGAGCTGCTCCGCACCCCGTTGAGTGCTCGCCTGCCCGAGAGGAGGACGAGCTGGACCCTCTTCCCCAGGAAACGACAAGACCCGAAAAGCGCTGGTTCCGGCGCGTAGCCCTGCTCGAACGCTTTCCGAGACTGGGCGGGGACCGGCCCGAGGACGAGGACTGGCCGCGCGACTGGCCGGTCGTGCCGTCCGTGGATCCGCCCCGCTATCCCGAGATCGCCGAAGACCTGGCCCTCTGGGTCGAGAAGCTCCATGAGCGCTACCGGCGGCTCGAC
>DASZJY010000323.1:0-4468 GCA_035947635.1 Acidimicrobiales bacterium
GCTCGAGAAGAGCTCGTTCCACGTGCGCATCCCCGACCTGGCGAGCGACGAGCCACCCGACGAACGGGAGATCCGGATCACCACGCTCGACCGGCTCTGGGCCGAGCGGGGGTGGAAGGGCCCCTTCGGCCTGAAGCTCGACACCAAGGGGTTCGACGACGAGGTGATCCTCGGAGCCCCGCAGCTCTTGGAGCAGACCGAGTTCGTCGTCACCGAGGTGCCCATCACCAAGCGGTTCCCGGACGGCGCCGACTTCTTCGCCTTCGTCGCCCTCCTGCACGCCCACGGTTTCGCGCTCTACGACGTGCTCACCATGGCCCGGACGGTCGACCTCAGGCAGATGCTCTACATGGACGCCCTCTTCGGCCGGGCCGGGTAAAGGGTCACAGCCGGTCGGCGACCCCGGCCGCTTCGAGGGGGTGGCGGCGGAAGGGTCCGGGGGCCTCGCCGCAGAGTCGGGGGGAAGGCAGGACCTTGCCCGGGTTGGCCAGCTGCGCCGGGTCGAATGCGCACCGCAGACGGCCGAAGACGTCGAGGTCGGCTCCTGAGAACGCCCACCCCATGTGGTCACGCTTGTCGAGGCCGATGCCGTGCTCCCCGGTCAGCGCACCGCCCGCCTCCAGGCATGCTCTCGTGATCGAGGTGGCCAGGCCCTCGGCCCTTTCCGCCTCCCCCGGACGGCCTGCGTCGTAGAGGACGAGCGGGTGCAGGTTCCCGTCCCCGGCATGGGCGACGGTGGCGACCCGCAGGTCGGCCTGGCGGGCCAGCTCCTCGGTGCGCCGGAGCACCTCGGCGAGACGCGTGCGGGGGACGACGCCGTCGTGGAGGTAGCAGTCCGGGGCGAGTGCCGACCGGGCGGCGAAGGCGGTCCGGCGGGCGGCCCAGAGGAGCTGGCGCTCGGCCTCGTCGCCCGCCACCCGGAGGGCCACCGCCCCGTTGGCCTCCAGCGCCGAGACGACGGCAGGGAGCCGGGCGTCGCACTCCGCCGCCGGCCCGTCGAGCTCGACGATGAGGGCAGCGCCGAAATCGACCCGGTAGCCGGCGGCGGTGGCGGTCTCGACGGCCTGCAGGGTGAGCTGGTCCATGAGCTCCATGGCCCCAGGGACCACCCCGGCGGCGACGATGTCGGAGACGGCCCCGCCCGCCTGATCGGCGCCGTCGAAGTAGGCGATCAGGGTGCGGGTGGCCTCGCTGACGGGCACCACGCGAAGGGTCACGGCGGTGACGATGCCCAGCGTGCCCTCCGACCCCACGAGGACGCCGAGCAGGTCGAGCCCGGGATGGTCGAGCTCCTTGCCGCCGAGGCGCAGAGACCCGCCGTCGGGCAGCACCAGCTCCACCCCGGTCACGTAGTTCGCGGTGAACCCGTACTCCAGGCAGTGGGCCCCGCCGGCGTTCTCGGCCAGGTTGCCGCCGATGGTGCACACCGCCCGGCTCGACGGGTCGGGCGGGTAGAAGTGCGTCGGCGCAACCGTGTCGGACACCGCGGCGGTCGTCACACCAGGCTCCACCGTCACCCGCTGGTTGGCCAGGTCGACCTCGAGCACCCGCCGCATCCGCGAGAGGACGATCACCACCCCGCCGTCGACGGCCGTTGCCCCGCCCGAGAGACCCGTGCCCGCTCCCCGCCCGACCCAAGGCACCCCCGCGTCGTGGCACGCGCTCACCACCGCCCTCACCTCCTCGGCCGACTCGGGGAAGACGACGGCGAGGGGCGATCCCCGGTGCCGGGTCAGGCTGTCGGAGCGGTAGCCGGCCGTCGCGTCGGCGCCCGTGACCACGCGCTCGGGAGCGCAGATCCGTTCGAGGACGGCGACGAGCGACGCCGGGGCGCTCACCGGCGACCCACCGCGGGCACCGCGGCCGGGCGGCGGCGAGTCACCGCCGGCGCGGAGTCGGCGGAAGCCAGGTCCGGTGGGCGGGCGAAGACACACAGGAGACCCAGCAACACCCAGGCGAAGAAGCTGAGCGACACCGGCTGCGTGTTGGCGCTCGCCTGCACCAGGTAACCGACCAGTCCGGCGGCAGCGCCCCCGAGCACGAGGCGATCGCCAGGGGCCGTGGTCGCCGGGCGGCGCCACGCTCGCGCCGTGCGCCCCACCGCGGTGGCGACGAGCCCCAGGAGCGCGGCCAGGCCGGGTAGGCCGAGGTTGGCCGCTGCGTTGGCGAAGAGGTTGTGGGCGTCGGTGGCCGCGGAGAAGACGCCGAACGCCTGGGCGAACTCGTCGGTGACGTGGTCGGGGAACGCCGAGGCGAACCCGTCGGGCCCGACGCCGACGACGGGGTGGGCCAGCGTCATGCTCCAGGCCGTCCGCCAGAGCTGGACGCGCAGGTCGAGGGTGCTGCCCCGACCGACGCGCGCCACCTCCCCCAGGTCCCGCTTCGCCACCCCGGCGGCCGCGAGCACCACGGCGGCAACCACCAGGGCGGCGACGGCGACGACGGCCCACCGCAGGGCCCGTCGCCCGAAGGCGGCGAGGTCGGCGCGGTGGAGCAGTGCCAGCGTGGCCCCGGCGGCAAGGGTTCCCAGCCAGCCACCCCGCGATCCTGTCGCCGCCAGCTCCACGCCCAGCGCCGCGGCCATGGCGGCGACAAGGCGGCGCTGCGCGCGGCTGGTCGACGCCGCCCACAGCACGGCCCCGACAGGGAGCACCATGGCAGCGAACCCGGCCAGGTGGTTGGGGTTGCCGAGTGTCGACGAGATGCTCCAGGGGGCGGTGGCCGGGGGCACCAGGTCCCACCCTCGGCCGGCCGGGCCGACCAACCGCTCGGCCAGCTGGACGAGGCCGTACAGGACCACGACGCCGCCGGCGCCGAACCACACCACCTGGAGCAGCCGCCGCCCGTCGCCGGGATCGAGCGACGCGGCAGCGAAGAAGATGACCGCGAAGGCGACCGTCGTCGACAGCCCGTTGTACGAGCCGGGGAAGCCGCCCACCGCGGTGCCGACATCGTCACTCGCCAACGCGCAGACGGCGCTCCACCCGACCAACGCAAGGACGGGCCAGTGCAGGCCGTTGCGCCATGCCGGCCGGCGCCTCCCGAACAGGGCGCCCGCCCCCGACACCACCACGAGCGACACTGCCCCGGCCACGACGAGCACGTACCGCGGGTAGCTGCGGGTGGGGCTCGTCCCCGGGGCCACGACCAGAGGGACGGTGACGACCAGCGTCAGCAGCAACACCCGGGTCGCGGCGGCCGGCGAGCGGGCGGGCGCCGTCCCGGCGCTCAATCGGCGCTGATGATGCGTATGTAGGGCGGGTAGTTGCGGCCGTGGTACACGCCGAAGTCGCTGTCCCCCGGTCCGCTGGTGATGCCGCGCAGCTCCTGCACGCCGCGTATGTAGGCGATCTGCCCGGCGCCGAACACGACCTCGTTGTTCGGGCAGTAGAGGAACCAGCTCACCTGGGCCCCGTTGCGCTGGCCCACTGCCCGGCAGATCGCCCTCGAGGGGTCGGTGACCTCCAGCGTCTCGCGGTTGGCGGCGCCCACGGGCACGAGGTGGCCGGTGAACGCCCCGGTTTCGTCAGGCGTGAGGACCAGGTCGCCCGACCAGGACTTGCCGGCGCCCGGGCCCGAGGTGACGGTGGCCTCGAAGTCGAGGCATGCGAACCGTCCCTGGGTCAGCCCCGGTTGCGCCTGCTCCGCCGCTTCGTCGTCGTCGCCGCAGGCACCGGCGAGGAGAACGGCGACCATCAGGACCAGCGCCCACCTGGCCCTCCCCGCACGCCCGTCGCGCACGATCGCATGGTAGCCGGCGCGCCCCGCGCCGGACCGGCCTGGCACAGTGCCGCCGTGCGCGTGGTGCTCGACAACCGCTACCCACCCGAGCGGTGGCCGGGCATCGCCCGCTACGTCGAGGTCCTCGCCCAACGGCCGGCCGCCCTCCCCGTGGGGATCGAGGTCACCGTGCCGAACGAAGGCCCGCCCGTCCGCTCGTGGGCCGAGCAGTGGCGGTTTCTTACAGGTTGACCTCGAGGTTCGACCTCTGGCACGCGCCTACCTCGTCTTCCCGTACGCGGTGCCCTTGCCCGTGGTGGCCACCCTGTTCGACCGAGGCCATGGCGTGCGGGACGCCCGTCGCCTGCTCCGACACGCCGGCCTTCACCGAGCTCACCGACGACGCCGCCGTCAGGTTCCCCGCCGACGACCCCGCGGCGATCGCCGCCGCCATCGCCGAGGGGATCGACCGCCGCGACGAGCTGTCCCGCCGCGGCCTGCCCGGGCGGCCGCCTACCCGCCGTCCCGCACCGCCGCCCTGACGGCGGAGGTCTATCGCGAGGCGCTCGCTCGGCCGTCCCCGTGGCGGTACCACCCGTAGACGTAGCCGAGGGCGGCGGCGTAGCTGCTCAACGCCTTCAGCGGCTTGACCCCCGGCCGCCATGAGGGCGCCGAGAGCGACCACGGCACGAAGACGTGGGGCACGAGGAGTGCGGTCCGGAGGGCGAGATAGGCGGCGGCGTGGGCC
>DASZJY010000324.1:0-3892 GCA_035947635.1 Acidimicrobiales bacterium
GGGTCATCGTGTCCAAGCTCCTGGGCGGCGTTCGCGCCGCCGACCTCGAGTCGTTGCTGGCGGAGGCCCGCGCCGGGCGCTCCTGACTCGGCTGCTACACCTGCGTGGTGGCGGTCGTCGAGGTCGAGGGGCTCCGCAAGGAGTACCGGCGGTTCCGCCGCCCTCCCGTCGTGGCGCTCGACGGGCTCGACCTGAGCGTCCCGTCCGGTGGCGTGTTCGGGTTCCTCGGGCCCAACGGCTCGGGCAAGACGACGACCATACGCTGCCTCCTCGGCCTGGCCCGAGCGAGCGCCGGCGCCTGCCGGATCCTCGGCGCCGACTCCCCGCGGGAGCTCCCTGGCGTGATCGGCCGGGTCGGGTCGCTGGTGGAGACGCCGGGGCTCTTCCCCGGCCTCTCGGGACGGCGCAACCTCGCGCTGCTGGGACGCCTCGAGGGCATCGGCGCGGCGGAGGTCGAGAGGGTGCTGGAGCAGGTCGGCCTGGCCGAGCGAGCCGACGACGCGGTGCGGGGCTACTCGCTGGGGATGCGCCAGCGCCTCGGCATCGCCGTCGCCCTGCTCAAGGACCCCGAGCTGCTCGTGCTCGACGAGCCGGCCAACGGGCTCGACCCCGCCGGCATCAAGGAGGTACGCGACCTCATAAAACGGCTGGGCGCGGAGGGGCGCACGGTGTTCGTGTCGAGCCACATCCTCGCCGAGGTGCAGCAGGCGTGCGACCGGGTGGCGATCCTCTCACGGGGGCGGTGCGTTCGGGCGGGGCCGGTGGGCGAGGTGCTGGCGGGCGGGCGCCGCGGGGGGCTGGTCGTCCGCCTGGCCGACATGCGGGCCGGGCTCGCCGCCCTGGCCGATGCGGGCATCGGCGCCGTCCCCGGTGACGGGCTCATCCGCGTCGACCTGCCACCGGGCAACGCCGCCGAGGTCACCCGCGCCCTGGCTCACCGGGGGCTCTACCTCACCGAGCTCCGTCCTGAGGAGGTCAGCCTGGAGACGGTGTTCCTGGAGCTGACGGGCGAAGGCGGGGGCGAGCTGTGAGAGACCTGCTGGCGGGGGAGGTGCAACGGCTACTGGCCCGACGCCTCGTCCGGGTACTGGGCCTGCTCTCCGTCCTGGCCATCGCCTTGGCCGGCGTCCTCGTCTTTTTGAACACCGACGACGTCTCGTCGGCCGAGCTGGAGACGCGCCGTAGCCAGGCCTTCGCCGAGTTCGAGGAGTGCCTGGAACGAGGGGGGCCGGCGCCGGGCCCGCGGGAGGTGCCCGACGCCGGCGGCCCCGGCCGCCAGGTGCCGGTGGACGAGCGGTGCGGCATCGCCGTCGGTGACGTCGAGGACCCCCGGTTCGCGCTCGCCGACCTCAAGGGGATCCTCCAGGGGACGACCGGCCCCCTCGTCGTCGTCGCCTGGCTCCTCGGGGCGTCGAGCATCGGGGCCGACTGGCAGTCGCGCACGATCACCACCATCCTCACGTGGGAGCCCCGGCGGGCGCGGGTCCTCCTGGCCAAGGCGTCGGCCAGCGCGATCGTGGCCTGCGGCTTCGCCCTGCTGGCGGGGGCGCTGCTCGTCGCCGCCCTTCTCCCGTCGGCGTACCTGCACGGCACCACCGCCGGAACGGGCGGCACCTTCGGGCGGTCGCTGGCGGGGGTGGTCCTGCGGAGCACGGCCATGATCGCCATCGCCTCGACGCTCGGCTTCGCAGTGGCCTCCATCGGCCGCAACACCGCCGCCGCCCTGGGCATCGGCTTCGGCTACTTCCTCGTGCTCGAGAACGTGGTCGGCGGCTTGCTCGCCGACTACCGCCGGTGGCTGCTCCTCGGCAACGCCATCGTGTTCGTGGCCGGCGAGGACGAGGGAGGGGAAGTGGTCGGGAGGACGGTCCTCCAGGCCGGCGTGTACCTCACCGTGGTGGCCCTGGTGCTGCTCGGCGTCGCCACCCTGCTGTTCCGCCGAAGGGACGTGGCGTAGGTCAGTACTCGATGCCCTTCTTGGCGGTGATGCCCCGGTCGTAGGCGTGCTTGACCTTGTGCATCTCGGTGACCGTGTCGGCGACCTCGATCAGCTCCTCGGGGGCATCCCGACCGGTGATCACCACGTTGGTGCGGGGTGCCCGGTCTCGGACACCCTGGACCACGTCGGCCACCGGCACCCAGCCGTACGTGACTGCGTAGGTCAGCTCGTCCAGCACAAGCAGGTCGTAGCTTCCCGACGCCAGCTTGTCCCGCGCCACCTCCCAGGCGTGGCGGCCCTTGGCGGCGGTCTCGTCGAGGTCGGTGGACTCCCACGTGAAGCCGTCGCCGAGCGTGTGCCACTCGATGCCCAGGTGGTCGGGAAGCTTGCGCTCGCCCGTCTTCCACTTCCCGCTCTTCACGAACTGCACGACGCCGACCCGCCAGCCGCGGGCCCAGGCCCGCCCCATCACGCCGAAGGCGGCCGACGACTTCCCCTTCCCGTGCCCGGTGTTGACGAGCACGATCGACGGGGCGCGCCGTGGAGCCGGTGGCCCCTCTTCCTCGTCGGCCCCGGCGGCCGCGTCCGCTTCCCGAGCTTCGGTGCGCCGCTGCGCCTCCGTCCGGCGCTCGGCGGGGCTGGCCGCCGCGTCGCGGGCGTCGCTCCTGCGCTCCGCCTCCGTCCTCCGCTCGGCAGGGTCCATCGAGGGCAGGCTACTGTCGGCCCCGCAGCGCAGGGAACCCGGTGCGAGTCCGGGGCTGTCCCGCAACTGTCACCGGGGAGCGACTCCCACGCAGGTGGCCACGGCCCGAGAGGGCGGGAAGGCCGGGGGGAGCGTCGATCCGGGAGCCAGGAGACCTGCCTGTCGGGCTGAGCCGGAGAGGACGCGTGGACGTCGTGGAGATGCAGGGCCGCCGCCGCCGGGTGGGCGGTCGCGCCGGGTGATCGTGCTCGTCCTCGGGGGTGCCCGCTCGGGCAAGTCGGCGGTGGCCGAGCGGCTGGCGGCGGCGCTGGCCGGCGACCGGCCCGCGACGGTGCTGGCCACCGCGGTGGTCGCAGAGGGCGACGCCGACATGGCCGCCCGGGTCGCCGCCCACCGGGCCCGCCGTCCCGCCTCGTGGTCGACGGTCGAGACGGGCCCCGACCTGGTCGGTGCGCTGCGCTCGGTGACGGGCACGGCGCTGGTGGACTCGGTCGGGACCTGGGTGGCGAGCCAACCGGAGCTGGCGGCGGACGTCGGGGGGCTGTGCGCCGCCCTCGGGGCGCGTGCCGGGCACACCGTCGTCGTGGCCGAGGAGGTGGGGCTCGGCGTCCATCCGACGTCGGCCGCCGGCCGCCGCTTCCGGGACGTCGTCGGCGACGTGAACCAGGCGGTGGCGTCCGTCGCCGATCACGTCCTCGTGGTGGTGGCGGGCAGGGGCCTGCGCCTGTCGCCGGTCGACGACCTGGTCGGCGCGGTGCTGGGGCGGGGCGACCGCTGATGCGTCGGGCCCTCGCCTTCCTCACCCCCTTGGGCGGCCCGGTGGCGCCGTCTCCCGCCGCCCTGCCGTGGTTCCCGGTGGTGGGCGCCGTCCTCGGCCTCGCCGTGGGCGGGACGTGGTGGGCGGTGTCGGAGGTGTGGCCGCCCGCCGTCGCCGCCGCCGTGGTGGTGGCCGTCGACCTCGCCCTCACCGGCATGCTGCACCTCGACGGCCTCGTCGACTCGGCGGACGGCCTTCTTCCGCCGCTCGACCGTGAACGCCGTCTCGAGGTGATGGCCGACCCGCGCGCCGGCGCCTTCGGGGTAGGGGCGGCCACCGCCGTCCTTCTCCTCCGCTGGGCCGCCCTGTCGGGGCTGCGGCCTCGCCCTCTCCTGCTGGCCGGGCTCTGGTGCGCGTCGCGCTCGGTGATGGCGACGGTGGCCCGGTCGGTGCCCTACGCCCGCCCTTCCGGCCTGGCCGGCGCGTTCCTCGA
>DASZJY010000325.1:0-4460 GCA_035947635.1 Acidimicrobiales bacterium
GTCGCCGACCGCCTCGGCTTCCTCGGCTATGCCCCCGTGCTGAAGGTCAGCGCCCTCACCGGCAAGGGCGTGCACAAGGTGCTGCCCGCCTTGCAGCAGGCGATCGAGGCCTACCACCGCCGGGTGCCGACCCGTGAGCTCAACGAGGTGATCCAGGCCGCCCAGGCGGCCCACGCCGCCCCCGGCGCCCGCGTGCTCTACGGCACCCAGGCGGCGACCGACCCGCCGACGTTCACCCTGTTCGCGAACCGGCCCCTGCCTCCGACCTACCTGCGCTACCTGGAGCGACGCATCCGGGAGCACTTCGAGTTCGGGCCGACACCGCTCAAGCTCCGGGTCCGCCGTCGGGGCTGAATCTCACGCCCCGAGCGAGCCTCTTCGTCAGAAGCCCCGCAGGCAGACCCGGACGGCCATGGCGAAGATCGCGGGCCGGAACTGCGCGGGCACGCGGTTGGCGAGCGCTACCAGCCGACCGCTGACCGGTCCGGCCGGCGGGTTGCACGCCGGGCCGGGCGGCGTGGTGGTCGTCATAGGCGCCACCGTGGTGGTCGTCGCCGGCGGCCGGGTCGTCGTGGTCGTCGGGGCCACGGTGGTGGTGGGCGCCACTGTGGTGGTGGGAGCCACCGTCGTGGTCGGAGCGACCGTGGTGGTCGGAGCGACCGTGGTCGTCGGCGCAACCGTGGTGGTGGGAGCGACCGTGGTGGTGGGCGCCACCGTGGTCGTCGGGGCGACGGTTGTGGTCGGCGCAACGGTGGTCGTCGGGGCCACCGTCGTGGTGCCTGCCACCACGGTCACACCGCAGGTGACCTCGCCCACGAAGAACTCGCCCGTGGCATTCGGCCCGAGCAGGGTGAAGTGGGCGGCCCGCACGGTGATCGACGTGCCGGTCACGATCTGCTCGTTGAGCACGGCCCGGTACCTGTCGCCCACGCCGGGAACCACGCCTTCGATCACCGTGTTGGGCGCCGGGTTGGCGGGCAGTTGCTGCACCACCTCCTGGTTGTTGACGAGGGCCGTGTACTGCCCGCCGGTGATCGTCGTGGACCCGCTGCGGCTCGTCTCCGATGCGGTGCACGTGCCGCTGAGAGACGTCGCCATGAAGCCGCCGAGCGCGGGATTCGCCAGGGTGGAGGTGCTCGTCACCGAGCCGGTCGGGCCGACCGTCCCCTGGCTGCTGACCGTGGCCATCCCACTCTCGAAGAAGCGCGAGGGACCTACCTGCAAGAGGATGGACGGAACGGAGTTGCTCACGTTCCCGCCTGTGGCTGGGAGGGTCACCGTCGGCGTGGGCTGCAGGACGAACGGCGTCCCGCCGAAGAGCTGGACGCTCCCACGGGCGCCGACGGCGCTGCCACTCACCGCGGAGACGTCAGCCGTCGATGGCGATGACAGGGCGATCAACGTGACCGGCACGGCCGCCACCAGCAGGCGGAGGCCCCGCTTGCGGGAAGTTCGACCGACGACCCTGGATTCTCTGGCGTTCATCGTGATCCCGCCTCTTTGGAACGACGCACAGGTACGGCGGAGAACTCTAGACGAACCTCGGCACCCCGCGAAACACGGGGCGGTGAGCGAGGGCCCCCGAGGTCCTGGCGGCGGAGCCGAGGCGTTCGGGTCCCGCAGGTCGTAACATTTCCGTCGGTATGGTCGAGGCCCCCGTCCTCCTAGCGGTGGCTGTCGGGTGCCTGGTCGCCAGCGGCATCTGGGGTCGCTCGGCCCTGCGCCTCGAGCGGTCGTGGCGGCGGATCAAGAGTGGAGCCGCCGGTGAGGAGTCGGTGGCGGCCGACCTCGCTCGCTCCGCCTACCGCAAAGAGGTCCACAACACCCTCATCTACGCCATCGCCGCCCTGACGGCTGCGCTGGGGGCGGTGACCAACGACGGGTGGCTCGACGCCGTCCGGCTCCTGCTCCTCGTGCCCATCGCCATGACGCTCGTGTACGGCCGCACCTTCCTCCAGGAGGCGGCGCTGATCGAGGAGCGGGCCAGCCTCGAGCGCCGGGCCGAGGAGACGCTGTCCCAGGAGGACCTCGCCCCGAAGCGGTGGGCGGCCCGGCTGGCACCCCAGGACCTCCCCGAGTTCGAGGGCTTCGAGGTGGGCCAGGTGTACGAGGCGGGCACCGGGCTGATGGCGGGCGACTTCTACGACGTGTTCCAGCCCGGTTCCGGCCGGCTGGCGGTGGTCATCGGCGACGTCTCCGGCCACGGAATCGAGCCCTCCATCACCGCGTTCCAGGTCAAGTACCTCCTGAGGGTCTTCCTCCGCCAGTACCGCGACCCGGCACAGGCGATGGAGGAGCTGAACGGGCAGATCTCCTCGCAGGTGCGTAACGAGGAGTTCGTGTCGATGTGCGTGGCTGTCGTCGACAAGGAGGCGGGGACGTTGCGGTGGGTGTCGGCCGGCCACCCTCCCGCTTGGTTCTGGCACGACGGCGAGGTCCGCCCGCTGCCCTCCACCGGTTCGATGCTCACGCTCAACCCCAAGGAGCGGTACCTGAGCCGGGAGGTCCCCCTCGACCACGGCGACCTGCTGCTGCTCTACACCGACGGCCTGGCCGAGGCTCGCGCCGGAGGAGCGCTCTTCGGTGAGGAACGCATCGCCTCGGCCATCCGGCGCGACCCGGGGATTCCCGCCGACGTCCTGTGCAAGTCGCTGCTGGCCGCCGCCCGGGACTTTGCCACCGCCCCCCTGAGCGACGACGTGGCCATCCTGGCCGTCCGGAGGGTCTGAGCCCCTGCCCTGGTGCGAGACATGCAGCCGCTACTGGCCCTCGACGTCTCTGGGCCAGGGCGGTGAGTGCCCCGACTGCCAGACCGTCATCGGCAAGCCCCCGAGGGCGCCCTGGCACTTCGTGCTCCTGGTCGTCGCCGTGGTCGTCTACTTGGGCTGGCGCGCGTACCAGGGCGTCGACTGGGTGCTGGGCAAGGTCCTCAACTAGGGCGGGGGTAGACTGGGCCCGCACGGGCTGTGGCGCAGCTTGGTTAGCGCGCTTGACTGGGGGTCAAGAGGTCCGGGGTTCAAATCCCCGCAGCCCGACCAGAAAAGAGCAGGTCAGAGCCGGTGCGAGAGCACCGGCTCTTCTCTTTCCCGGGCTGCTTTCGGGCGATGTATGCAAGATGTATGAGGCGTCGTTCGGGTGACAACCCTAAAGGGGGTTGACGCCGGCCTCTACTACGTTGAGGCGCTGCCCTCGTACTACCTCGATCCCGCCGAGGCGGCCGGCGTCTGGCGTGGGCGGGGTGCCGCCCGGCTGGGCCTGTCCGGCGAGGTTGACGACGAGGCGTTCCTGGCCCTCATGGCCGGGCTCGACCCGGAGGACGGGGAGCCGCTGGGCCGACGCTACGGCGACGACTCCGTGCGGCGGTTTGACGTGACCGCCTCGGCGCCCAAGTCGGTGTCGGTGCTGTTCGCCCTGGGCGACGACGCCACCTGCGCGGCGGTGCTCGAGGCCATGACGCCGCGGTGCCGGCCATGGTCGACTGGATCGAGGCCCACGCCCACACCCGCTACCGCATCGACGGCCAGGTTGCCACCGTCGACGCCGAGGGCATCGCGGCGGCGGCGTTCCGCCAGCACACCAGCCGGGCCCTCGACCCCCAGCTGCACACCCACGTGGTGATCGCCAACCGGGTGGCGGCCGACGACGGGCGCTGGCTGGCCCTCGACGCCCGCACCATCAAGTTCGACCAGCGGACGCTGTCGGGGATCTACCACGCCAGCCTGTGGGCCGAGCTGACCCGGACCCTCAGCGTCGAGTGGCACGAGCCGACCAACGGCATCGCCGAGATGCGCGATCTCCCCGCTGAGGTCCGCGAGGAGTTCTCCTCCCGCACCCGGGCGGTGGAGCAGCGGTTCGCCGAGAAGCTGGAGCGCTTCGTCGAGCAGATGGAGCGAGACCCCACGCCCCGGGAACGCTGGCGCCTCGAGCGCGAGGCGGTCACCGACAGCCGCCCGGCCAAGTCCCATGGAACCGACGCGGCGTCACTGCACGCCGAGTGGGCCGAGCGGGCCCGAGCCCTCGGCTACGAGCCCGAGCGCCTGGTGGCCGACGTCCTCCTCGCCGTCGGTCCTAGGCGTGCGCTCGACGACACCAGCCGGGAGGCCATGGTCACCCAGGCGCTCGGGGCGCTGACCGAGCGGCAGTCGACGTGGCGGCCCGCCGAGGTGGTGCGGGAGCTGGCCGCCGCCGTTCCTACCGACGTCACCATCCCGGCCCAGTTCCTCGTCCGCGAGCTGGACCGCTTGGCCGAGCGGGCCATCACCGAGCGCCTCGTCGAACTCTCGCCGCCGATCGTCCCCGGTGTTGCCGTTCGTCGCGACAGCCGCCCGATCACCGAGTCGGTGGTCGACCGGGCGCTGACCACGCCCGCGATCCTGGGCCAGCAGGAATGGCTGATGGCCTGGGCCGAGCGGCGAGTGGCGTCTGGTGGAGGCGACGTGCCCCTCGATCACGCCGAGGCA
>DASZJY010000326.1:0-15009 GCA_035947635.1 Acidimicrobiales bacterium
TCGCCGACGACCACCTCGTCGGGCGCGCTGGGGTCGAACATGCGACCCTCCACGATGACGGGACGGTCCACGTCGTTCAACCAGTGGCGGTCCGCAGGCACGAAGAACACAGCTAGGTCCTCGTCCCCCGCGACGCGCCCGAAGCTCAACGTCCACCTCGCCAGCTGAGCGACCTCAGGACGTTCGAGGAGGGCGCCCCAGTCGGGTTGGTACACCCCGACCTGGCTGGGGAAGACGATGGCGTCGGCGGCGTTGGTCCGGTCGCGCAGACGTTCGAAAGAGGTGTGCGTGCGGCGGGCCCCCGCCAGGGCCGCAGCAGAGAGCCCGCCCACCGCCCCCACGAGCACGCCGAGGGCGACCAGTGAACGCCAGCGGGCTCGCAGGTCTGCCCAGGCCCAGGTTGTGGCCGCTAGGCGCTTGGCCGAGATGGTGGACATCATCACAACCGACTCCCGAGTCACGGCGAACGTTGTACCTCCAACTCTGGACGGTTGGGGGGCCTGACGCCAGGGGGCCAGCACGAAGGTGCCCGGTGGTGTTCCCACCCCGCCGCCCCGGATGCCGCACGGGCTCGTCCCCCGGGCCCTTCGGCGGCGTCGCCGAAGACAGTCCGCGCTCTGCACGGTCACCGCGCTACCATCACTGGAGCCGTTAAGGCCGGTCCGGTGAGGCCGGCACGGACCTAGGAGCCAGGGTTGGCCGAACGAGAGCGCGCTGCGACGCCCCCTCACGGGGGCGTTTTTCTCGCCCGGTCCCAGGTGATGACCGCCGACGACATACGACGGGCACTCACCCGTATCGCCCACGAGGTCGTCGAGCGCAACCACGGGCTCGACGGCGTGGTGGTCGTGGGGCTGCAGACCGGAGGGGTGAAGCTGGCCGTCCGCCTGGGCGAGGCCCTGACTCGCGTCGAGGGCGTCGAGGTCCCCGTGGGCACCCTCGACGTCGCCCTTTACCGCGACGACATCGGGCTGCGCCCGGTGATGCCCGAGGCCGTCACCGACATCCCGTTCGACCTCACCGGCAAGGTCGTCGTCCTGGTCGACGACGTGCTGTTCACCGGGCGCACCGTGCGTGCCGCCCTGGACGCCCTGAACGACTACGGACGCCCCCGGGCGGTGCAGCTGGCGGTCATGGTCGATCGGGGCCACCGCGAGCTCCCGATCCGGCCCGACTACGTGGGCAAGAACCTCCCCACCGGCCGCGACGAGATGGTCGACGTGCGCGACGACGGTGTCGACCTCGGCGTCATGGTCCCCTCGGCGAGGAGCCACACGTCTTGAGCCGCCATCTCCTCTCGGTGACCGACCTCGGCCTCGAGGGCGTCGAGGAGGTGATGGCCCTCACCGACTCCTTCGTCGAGGTGAGCGGCCGCGCCATCCCCAAGGTCCCCACCCTGCGGGGCCGCACGATCGTGTCCCTCTTCTACGAGGACTCCACCCGCACCCGCCTGTCGTTCGAGGCGGCGGCCAAGCGCCTGTCCGCCGACACCATGAACTTCTCGGTGGCCAACTCCTCGGTGAAGAAGGGCGAGTCCATCCGCGACACCGTGCAGACGATCGACGCCATGGGCGTCGACGCCCTGGTGGTCCGCCACTCGTCGGCCGGCGTGCCCTGGCAGGTCGCCTCGTGGGTCGACGCCTCGGTGATCAACGCCGGCGACGGCTGGCACGAGCACCCCACCCAGGCCCTGCTCGACTGCTACACGATCCGCAGCCGCACCGGCTCGCTCGACGGCCTGCGCATCGCCTTGGTGGGCGACGTGAAGCACTCCCGGGTGGCCCGCTCCAACGTCCGGGCGTTCACCATGCTGGGCGCCGACGTCACCCTCGTCGCCCCTCCCACCCTGCTGCCTCCCAGCCTCGACGGCTGGCCCGTCTCGGTGAGCCATGACCTCGACGCCGTCCTGCCCAAGTGCGAGGTCGTCTACCTCCTGCGCATGCAGTCCGAGCGCCAGTCCGAGGCGTTGCTGCCGTCGCTCCGCGAGTACACCGCCCGCTACGGGCTGACGCGCTCGCGGGCCGAGCTGCTGCCCGACGACGCCCTGGTCATGCACCCAGGGCCCATGAACCGGGGCGTGGAGATCGCCGCCGACGTGGCCGAGCTGCCCTGCTCGCTCATCACCCGCCAGGTGGCCAACGGCGTCGCCGTGCGCATGGCCGTCCTGTTCCTGCTCCTCGGCGCCACCCCCCGTGGCTGAGCGCGCCGTCGTCGTGAGGGGCGGCCGGGTCGTCGACGTCACCGGCTCCCGCTTGGCCGACGTGCTCGTGGTCGGTGGGCGGGTGGCGGCAGTCGGCGACGAGGTTTCCGCCCCCACGGGCGCCGACGTGCTCGACGCCGCCGGGTGCGTGGTGGCCCCCGGGCTGGTCGACCTCCACACCCACCTCCGCCAGCCGGGCAAAGAGGAGGCGGAGACGGTGGAGACGGGCGCGCGTGCCGCCGCCCTGGGTGGGTTCACCGCGGTGGTGGCCATGCCCAACACCGACCCCCCTCTTGACTGCGCGAGCGGCGTCCGCGAGGTGCTCGACCTGGGGGCGACGGCGCCGTGCGACGTGCGGGTGGCCGGGGCCATCACCAAGGGGCGGCGGGGCGAGGCGCTGGCTCCTCTGGGGGAGATGGCCGACCTGGGGGTCCGCCTGTTCACCGACGACGGCTCGGGCGTGCAGGACGGCCGCCTCATGCGCCGTGCCCTGGAGTACGCCTCGGCCCTGGGGGTGACGCTGGCCCAGCACTGCGAGGACGTCGCCCTGGCTGCGGGCGGCCACATGCACGAGGGGGAGTGGTCGAGCCGCCTGGGAATCCCCGGCGTGCCGGCCGAGGCGGAGGAGCTCATGGTGATGCGGGACATCGCCCTCGCCCGCCTCACCGCCCGGCTGGGCGCCCGCGTGCACTTCCAACACCTGTCCACCGCCGGATCGGTCGCCCTGGTGCGAGCCGCCCGGGCCGAGGGGCTCCCGGTCACGGCCGAGGCCGCGCCCCATCACTTCACCCTCACCGACGCCTCGGTGGCGTCGTACGACCCGGTGTTCAAGGTGAACCCGCCGCTGCGCACCCAGGCCGACGTCGACGCGGTGAAGGCGGGCCTTGCGGACGGCACCCTCGACGCCGTGGCCACCGACCACGCCCCCCACGCGCCGGAGGACAAGGAGCTCCCCTTCGACCAGGCTCCCCCGGGCATGCTCGGGCTGCAGACCGCGTTGGCCCTGGCCCTGGACGAGCTGGCGCTCCCGATCGAGGAACTCCTCGCCCTGCTGTCCTGGCGCCCCGCCCGCATCGCCGGCCTGGAAGGATCGCACGGCGGCCCCGTCGCCGAGGGGCGACCGGCCAACCTGTGCGTGGTCGACCCGGCCGCCACGTGGGTCGTCGAGCCCGTCCGCCTGGCCAGTCGCAGCCGCAACACGCCGTACGCCGGTCGCAAGCTCACCGGCCAGGTGCGCCACACGATCCTGGCCGGCGAGCCGGTGGTGGTCGACGGGGTGGCGCTCCGGTGACGCCGCGTCGCGAGGCCCATCTGGTGCTGGCCGACGGCACCGTCTTCGCCGGGGAGGCCGCCGGCGCCGAGCCGCCCGGCGGCGTCGCCACCGGCGAGGTCGTCTTCAACACCGTCCTGAGCGGCTACCAGGAGGTGCTCACCGACCCCTCCTACGCCGGGCAGGTGATCGCCTTCACCTACCCCCACATCGGCAACTACGGCGTCGCCGTCGACGACGCGGAGAGCCGCCGGCCCCGGTGCCGGGGCGTCATCGTGCGCGACCTGGCCCGGAGGCCGTCGAGCTGGCGGGCCAGCGGCGACCTGGAGTCCTGGCTCGTCCGCCACCGCGTCCCCGCGATGACGGGCGTCGACACCCGCCGGCTCACCCGCCACATACGCGAGGCGGGCGCCATGCCCTGCGCCTTCGGCACGGCCGAGGAGGCGACGCTGAAGGCGGCTGCCCAGGACGAGCCGGGCACCGAGGGCGTCGACCTGGTGACCACCGTCACCGCCGACGAGCCGTGGACGGCGGGGGAGGGGCCGGCGCGCGTCGTGGCCTACGACTTCGGCATCAAGACCAGCATCCTCCGCCTCCTCGGCGAGATCGCCACCGTCGAGGTGGTGCCGGCGTCGACCCCCGCCGACGAGGTACTAGCGCGCCAGCCCGACGGCGTCTTCCTGTCCAACGGCCCTGGCGATCCGGCGGCGGTGGGCTACGCCAGCGAGGCCATCGCCGACCTGCTCGGACCGGTGCCTGTGTTCGGCATCTGCCTGGGCCATCAGCTGCTGGCGACCGCCCTCGGGGGCAGGACGCACAAGCTGGCGTTCGGCCACCACGGCGGGAACCATCCGGTGCGGCGGGTGGCCACCGGGGCGATCGAGATCACCAGCCAGAACCACAACTACGCCGTCACCGAGGGAACCGTGCCGGACGCCGACGTCACCCACGTGAACCTCAACGACGGCGTCATCGAGGGGCTGCGGTGCCGCGACGTTCCCGCCTTCAGCGTCCAGTACCACCCCGAGGCCGGACCCGGTCCCCACGACGCCCGCTACCTGTTCGCCGAGTTCCGCATGCTCATGGAAGAGGCCCGTCCCTGATGCCCCGGCGCGACGACATCGAGTCCATCCTCATCATCGGGTCCGGGCCCATCGTCATCGGCCAGGCCTGCGAGTTCGACTACTCGGGCACCCAGGCCTGCCGGGTCCTGCGGGCCGAGGGCTACCGGGTCGTCCTCGTGAACTCCAACCCGGCGACGATCATGACCGACCCCGACTTCGCCGACCGCACCTACGTCGAGCCTCTCGACCCCGACGTGGTCGCCGCCGTCGTCGAGCGGGAGCGACCCGACGCCGTGCTGCCCACCCTGGGCGGGCAGACCGGGCTCAACATCGGCCTCGCCCTGGCCGATCGTGGCGTGCTCGAAGAGCTGGGGGTGGAGCTCATCGGCGCCTCGCCCGACGCCATCCGCACGGCCGAGGACCGCGAGCTTTTCCGGGCGGCGATGATGGACATCGGCCTGGCTGTGCCGCCGTCGGGGTTCGCCTACAACCTCGAGGAGGCCATGAAGGTCGCCGACGAGATCGGCTACCCGGTGATCGTGCGCCCGTCGTTCGTGCTCGGGGGGGGTGGAACCGGCATCGCCGCCGACGCCGAGCAGTTCGCCCGCATCGCCCGGGCCGGGCTGGCGGCCAGCCCCATCTCGGAGATCCTGATCGAGCGCTCGATCGCCGGTTGGAAGGAATACGAGCTCGAGGTCATGCGCGACCGGGCCGACAACTGCGTGGTCGTGTGCTCCATCGAGAACCTCGACCCGATGGGCGTGCACACGGGCGACTCCATCACCGTCGCCCCCGCCCAGACGCTCTCCGACGTCGAGTACCAACGGATGCGCGACGCCGCCTTCGCGTGCATCCGCCGCATCGGCGTCGACACGGGCGGGTCGAACATCCAGTTCGCCGTCAACCCCGAGACGGGCGAGCTCGTCGTCATCGAGATGAACCCGCGGGTCTCCCGGTCGAGCGCACTGGCCTCCAAGGCCACCGGGTTCCCGATCGCCAAGATCGCCGCCCGCCTGGCCGTCGGCTACACCCTCGACGAGATCCCCAACGACATCACCGAGAAGACGCCGGCCAGCTTCGAGCCCACCATCGACTACGTCGTCACCAAGATCCCTCGATGGGCGTTCGAGAAGTTCCCCGGCACCTCCAACGCGCTGGGAACCCGCATGCAGTCAGTGGGCGAGGCGATGGCCATGGGCCGCACCTTCCCCGAGTCGCTGCAGAAAGGGCTGCGCTCCCTCGAGCACGGCCGGTGGGGCCTCAACTGCGATCCCGGGGAGGCGGCGCTCGACGAGCTCGACGACGATGAGCTCGTGCGGCGGGCGTCGATCGCGACGCCCGACCGGCCGTTCCACCTGGAGGCCGCCCTGCGCCGGGGCATCGGCATCGAGCGGCTGCACCAGGCGACGAGCGTCGACCCCTGGTTCCTCGACCAGATCGCCCGCATCACCGAGGAGCGGGCGCACCTGGAGTCGACCGGCCTGGAGGCCATGACACGCGCCGACTGGCGTCGGGCCAAGCAGCTGGGGTTCGGCGACGTCCAGCTGGGGTGGCTGTGGGGCGTGGCCGAGGAGACGGTGCGGGCCCGGCGCCTCGAGGCGGGGGTGCGGGCCACGTTCAAGACGGTGGACACCTGTGGCGCCGAGTTCGAGGCCCACACGCCGTACCACTACTCGACCTACGAGGACGAGGACGAGCACGTGGCCGCCGAACGGCCGACTGTCGTGATTCTCGGTTCGGGCCCCAACCGCATCGGCCAGGGGATCGAGTTCGACTACTGCTGCGTGCACGCCAGCTTCGCCCTGGGCGATGCCGGCTACGACACCGTCATGGTGAACTGCAACCCCGAGACAGTGTCGACCGACTACGACACGAGCGACCGCCTGTACTTCGAGCCCCTCACCAACGAGGACGTGCTGAACGTCGTCGAGGCGGAAGCGGAGTCCGGGATGCTGGCCGGGGTCATCGTCGCTCTCGGGGGCCAGACCCCTCTGAAGCTGGCCGGCCGGCTGCCGGCCGACCTGGTGCTCGGCACCTCGCCCGCCTCGATCGACCAGGCCGAGGACCGCGAGCAGTGGAACGCCCTGTGCGCCCACCTGGAGATCCCCCAGCCGGCCGGCGGCACCGCCGCCTCCGTCGAGGAGGCCCTCGCCGTCGTCGCCCGCGTCGGCTACCCGGCGCTCGTCCGCCCGTCGTACGTCCTCGGGGGCAGGGCCATGGAGATCGTCTACGACGACGACGGGCTGCGCCAGGCCATGGACGAGCTGGCCACCTTCGGGTCGCTGGGGCGCGAGGGCGGGCTGTCGGCCGAGCGCCCGGTGTTGATCGACCGGTTCCTCGAGGATGCCGTCGAGGTCGACGTCGACGCCGTGCGCGACGAGTCGGGCGAGGTGCTCATCGGTGGCGTCATGGAGCACGTGGAGGAGGCGGGCGTGCACTCGGGCGACAGCGCCTGCGTCATCCCCCCGCCGACCCTCTCCCGACCGGTCGTCGAGGTGATCGAGGGGCACACCCGCGCCATCGCCCAGGCCCTCGACGTCCGCGGCCTCATCAACGTGCAGTACGCGGTGAAGAACGTGAAGCCCGCCGGCACCGGGCCACCCCTGGCCCCCCAGGTCTTCGTCATCGAGGCCAATCCCCGCGCCAGCCGCACGGTGCCTTTCGTGGCCAAGGCCACCGGCGTCCCCCTCGCCAAAGTGGCGGCCCGGGTGATGCTCGGTGCCACGCTGGCCGAGCTGCGGGAGGAGGGTCTGCTCCGTCCTTCCGCCGACGGCGGCCATGTGTCGGTGAAGGAGGCGGTGCTGCCCTTCAACCGCTTCCCCGACGTCGACACTCTCCTCGGCCCCGAGATGCGGGCCACCGGCGAAGTGATGGGCATCGACGCCACCTTCGGCCTGGCCTTCGCCAAGAGCCAGCGTGCGGCCGGCGACCGCCTGCCCGAGCGGGGGACGGTGTTCCTGTCCGTGGCCCAGCGGGACAAGGCGGGAGGCCTCCTGGCCGCCCGGCGCTTCGCCGAGCTGGGGTTCTCGATCGTCGCCACCACCGGGACGGCCCGGTACCTCGAGGAGAACGGCGTGCCGGTGCGGGCCCGCGTGGCCAAGGTGGGTGAGGGCGACGGGAGCGACCCGTCGGTCGTCGACCTCATCGAGGGCGGCGACATCGACCTGGTCGTCAACACCCCGCGGGGCCGGGGGCCGCGCGCCGACGGCGCCTACATCCGCCAGACCGCCAACGTGTACGGCGTCCCGTGCCTGACCACGATCGCCGCCGCCCTGGCCGCCGCCGGCGGCATCGCCGACTGGGCGCGCTACGGCCTGGCCGTGAAGTCGCTGCAGGAGTACCTCGAGGAGGCCCAGCTACGGCTCGAGGTCTGAACCCTGTCGACCTGGGCACGGCGGTCGGTTCCGTTCGACTGCCCAACCCGGTCATGACCGCGTCGGGCACCGCCGGCCACGGGGCAGAGCTGGGGGCCTACCTCGACCTGGCGCGACTGGGCGCCGTCGTCGTGAAGTCCCTGTCGGCTGAGCCCTGGGCGGGAAACCCGCCTCCCCGCCTTCACCCGACCGACGGAGGGATGCTCAACAGCGTCGGCCTGCAGAACCCGGGCGTCGAGGTGTGGCTCGAGCACGAGCTGCCCGCCTTGCTGGCGACCGGGGCCAGAGTGGTGGCCAGCATCTGGGGGACGAGCCCAGGCGGGTACGAGAAGGCGGCAGCGCTGGTGGGGGAGGCGCCCCCCGGCGTGGTGGCGGCGGAGGTCAACCTCAGCTGCCCCAACTTGGAGGGAGGGCGGCACGTGTTCGCCCACTCGAGAGAGGCCACCGCCGAGGCGGTGGCGGCGGCAGAGGCCTGCGGGCGCCCGCGGTGGGCCAAGCTCAGCGCCGACGTCACCGACGTCACCCCCATCGCCGACGGCGCCCTGTCGGCGGGGGCCGAGGCCATCACCCTGGTGAACACCTTGCGAGGGCTGGCCGTCGACCCCGAGAGTCGCCGCTACCGGCTCGGTGCCGGCGGCGGCGGGCTGTCGGGGCCGGCGGTGCGCCCGGTGGCGGTACGGGCGGTGCACGAGTGCCGGAAGGCGTTCCCGTCGGCTGCCATCGTCGGCGTCGGGGGAATCGCCACCGGCGAGCACGCGGTGGAGATGCTGCTCGCCGGCGCCGACGCGGTACAGGTGGGGACGGCCACCTTCGCCGACCCCCGGGCCCCCCAACGGGTGCTCGACGAGCTGTCCCGGTGGTGCGCCCGCCATGATGTGGGCCGCGTGAGCGAGCTGGTGGGGGCGGCCCGACCCTACGACGAGGATGGTGTGATCGATGGAGGTCCGTGACCGCTTGGCCCTCGCCCTCGACATGGACGACCTCGTCGTCGCCCTGCGTCTGGCCAAACGGCTGCGGCCCTGGTTCGGCGTGGCCAAGGTCGGCCTGGAGCTGTTCACGGCCGCCGGTCCCGACGCGGTGGCGTCGCTCCTCAACGGCGGCTACAAGGTGATGCTCGACCTCAAGCTGCACGACATCCCGACGACGGTGCGCAAGTCCGCCCGCGTCATCGGCGCCTTCGGGGTGAGCTACCTCACCCTCCACGCCCACGGCGGCGCGATCATGCTGCGGGCCGGGGTCGACGGTCTGATGGAGGGCGCGCAGTCGGCGGGAGCGCCGGTGCCGCTCGCTGTCGCCGTCACTGTCCTCACCAGTGACCGCGACGCGCCGCCCCACATCCTGGGGCGCCGGGTGGCCACCGCGGTGGAGGCCGGCTGCGGCGGCCTGGTGTGCGCGGCAGTCGACGTGCGGGAGGCCAAGGAGCTGGCGCCGCGCATGATGGCCATCGTGCCGGGCATCCGCTGGGCCGCCGGCGACCGCCACGACCAGGTCCGGGTGTCGACGCCCGAGCACGCCCTGGCGGCGGGCGCCGACCTGCTGGTCGTGGGCCGGGCCGTCACCGAGGCGGCCGATCCCGAGGCCGCCGCCACCCACCTCACCAAGACCCTGGAAGAGGCTCTGTAGCTGGCGCCTTCGGCGCCCCGGGCGGGGCCCCATCGGACCGGCGAGCGAGCCGCAGCGGGGCGGAGGCGAGACCAGCCGGCCCGCCCTCCTCCCGAGCGTGGGGCCCCTGCCGCACGCCGCTCCGTCGCTCCGTCGCTGGCCCCTTCGGCGCCCTGGGCGGGCCGTCTCCAGCTGGCCCTTCGGCGCCCCGGGAACGGGCCGTGCCCCGGCCTGCCGCACAGCCGTCGCGCTAGGGTGCCGCCATGCCCCTGCCCCCCGAGCTCTCGCCCGACGCACGTCAGGCTGCCCTCGCCAAGGCCGCGGATGCCCGCCGCCAGAGGGCCGAGCTGAAGGAGAAGCTGAAGATGGGCTCGGTCTCGCTCGCCGAGCTCCTCGCCCAGGCCAACGGCGACGACGTTGTCGGCAAGATGAAGGTTGTCGCCGTGCTCGAGTCCCTCCCCGGCGTCGGCAAGGTTCGCGCCCGCCGCCTGATGGACGAGCTGAAGATCGCCGAGTCCCGCCGCGTGCGCGGCCTCGGTGCCCAACAACGGGAAGCGCTGCTCAAGCTGTTCCCCTCGACGGCCTGAGCACCGGTCCCGGTCGCCGAACACGGGCCGCCATGCCCGCCTCCGACGAGCCGCGGGCGGAGCCGCTCGTCTTCGTGATCGTCGGGCCGTCGGGCGTCGGCAAGGGCTCGATCGCCGGCGCCCTGCCGGGCCGCGTCCCGGGGCTGTGGCTGAGCCGTTCGTGGACCACGCGCCCGCGCCGTGCCGGCGAGCCGGGGGACGCCTACAACTTCGTCGACGACGACACCTTCGAGGCGCACGCCCGGGCCGGCGGCTTCCTCGAGTCGGCCACGGTGTTCGGTCATCGCTACGGGACGCCGGTGCCCGACGCCCCGCCCGGGCACGACGTCCTCCTCGAGATCGATGTGCAGGGGGCGACCCAGGTCCGTGAGCGGCGGCCCGACGCGGTGGTGATCCTCGTGGTGGCCCCGTCCCGCCAAGCCCAGGAGGAACGCCTCCGCAACCGCGGGGACGACGAGGCGACCATCGGGCGGCGGCTGGCCGAGGCCGAGCACGAGGAGGAGATGGGGCGCCGGCTGGCCGACCGCGTCGTCGTCAACGACGACCTCGGCAGGGCCACCGACGAGGTGGCTGCTATCCTCGAGGGTCACCGCACGCGGCGCGACCCGACGCGCTGAAGCATCGACTGGAGTTGCCCGATGGCCGAGCGCGCCACCATGATCTACCCGCCGATCGAGAGCCTCCTCGACAGGGTCGACTCGAAGTTCAGCCTGGTGACGCTGGCGGCCAAGCGGGGGCGGCAGATCAACTCGTACTTCAGCCAGCTCGGCGAGGGCCTCGGCTCCATCGTCCCCCCGCAGGTGGCGTCGGTGTCACGCAAGCCCCTGTCGATCGCCCTCGAGGAGATCGCCGCCGACAAGATCACCTACACCCGGATCGAGGACGACCCCGAAGCCGCCGCCGACGAGACGGCCCCCGAGGCGACGGAGTAGCGGGAGCCAACGGCTTCGGCTGAGGCGAGCAGCCGCGTGGAGGGAAGACGTGTCGTCCTGGGTGTCTGTGGCGGGATCGCGGCGTACAAGGCGGTCGAGGTGTGCCGGCGGCTCGTCGATGCAGGTGCCACGGTCGTGCCGGTGATGACGGTCGACGCTCGTCGCTTCCTCGGTGCGGTCACGCTGTCCGCCCTCGCGTCGGAGCCGGTGCAGAGCTCGCTCTGGGACGAGGCCGATCCCATCCCGCACACGCGCCTCGGGAGGGCGGCCGACGTGGTCGTGGTGGCGCCGGCCACCGCCCGCCTGCTGGCGGCGTACGCCGCCGGCCTGGCCGACGACCTGCTGACCGCCACCCTCCTCGCCACGCGCGCCCCGGTGATCGTGTGCCCGGCCATGCACGCCGAGATGTGGGAGCACCCGGCCGTTCGCCACAACGTCGCCGTGCTGCGCGAGCGGGGCGTGCACGTCGTCGAGCCGGCGGTCGGGCGACTGGCGGGCGGGGACGAGGGACCGGGGCGCCTGGCCGACGCCGACGACATCGTGGCCGCCGTCAACGCCGCCCTCACGCCCCAGGACCTGGCCGGCCGCAAGGTGCTGGTGACGGCAGGCGGCACCCGCGAGCCGATCGACGCGGTGCGCTTCGTCGGCAACCGGTCGTCGGGCAAGCAGGGTCACGCCCTGGCCGCCGAGGCGGCCGCCCGGGGCGCCCGCGTCACTCTCGTCACCGCCGCTGACCGGTGGCTCCCGCCCAGCGTCGAGGTCGTGGCCGTGCAGACGGCGGCAGACATGGAGCAGGCCGTGTTCGACCGGGCGGCACAGGCCGACGTCGTGCTCATGGCGGCGGCGGTCGCCGACTTCCGTCCCCGCCGACCGGCGCCGGGCAAGCTGGCCAAGTCCGAGGGGGTCCCCAACCTCGAGCTCGAGCCCACTCCCGACATCCTGGCCGCCCTCGCCCGCGCCCGTACCCCTGGCCAGGTGCTCGTCGGGTTCGCCGCCGAGACCGACGACCTGGTGGCCCGGGCGACGGCCAAGCTGCGGGCCAAGGGCATCGACCTGATCGTTGCCAACGACGTCTCCGCTCCCGACGCCGGGTTCGACCATGACACCAACCGGGCCGTCGTGATCGAGGCCGACGGCCGGGTGACCGACGTGCCCCTCGTCGACAAGCGCGCGCTGGCGACCGCGGTGCTCGACGTGGTGGCACGTCACCTTTCCGATCCCCGATCACCAACGAGGAGGACGCCTTGAGCACCTACACCTTCACTTCGGAGTCGGTCACCGAGGGCCATCCCGACAAGATGGCCGACCAGATCTCCGACGCGGTGCTCGACGCCATCCTCACCGAGGACTCCGCGGGCCGGGTGGCGTGCGAGACGCTGCTCACCACCGGCCTGGTGGTCGTGGCCGGCGAGATCACGACCCGGGCCTACGTCGACATCCCCAAGCTGGTGCGCCGCACCGTCTGCGGGATCGGCTACGACCGCGAGTCCTACGGCTTCGACGGCAACACGTGCGGCGTGATCACGTCCATCGACGAGCAGTCGCCCGACATCGGCCAGGGCGTGACCACCGCCTACGAGGTCCGCAGCGGCCGCAGCGGGGAGGACGACCTCAACCTCCAGGGCGCTGGCGACCAGGGGATGATGTTCGGCTACGCCTGCGACGAGACCGACGACCTCATGCCTCTGCCGATCTGGCTGGCCCACCGGCTGGCCCAGCGGCTGTCGGAGGTGCGCAAGGCCGGCGTGCTCCCGTACCTGCGCCCGGACGGCAAGACCCAGGTCACCGTCGAGTACGAGGACGGCCGTCCCGTGCGGCTCAAGACGGTGCTGATCTCGAGCCAGCACCAGCCGGGGCTCGACATCGAGACGCTCCTCAAGCCCGACCTCCGCGAGCACGTGATCCACCCGTTGCTGCCGGCCGCGTTCGCCGACGACAACTACGAGCTGCTCGCCAACCCCACCGGCAGCTTCGAGCTGGGCGGGCCCCACGCCGACACAGGGCTGACCGGGCGGAAGATCATCGTCGACACCTATGGCGGCGCCGCCCGCCACGGCGGTGGCGCCTTCTCCGGCAAGGACCCGTCCAAGGTCGACCGCTCGGCCGCCTACGCCGCCCGGTGGGTCGCGAAGCACGTGGTCGCCTCGGGCGCGGCCCGGCGCTGCGAGATCCAGGTGGCCTATGCCATCGGCGTGGCCCGCCCGGTGTCGATCATGGTCGAGACGTTCGGCACCGAGACCGTCGACCCCCGGCGCATCGAGGCGATGGTCGTCGAGGTGTTCGACCTGCGCCCGGCCGCGATCATCCGCGACCTCGACTTGCGCAAGCCCATCTACCGGCGCACGGCCGCCTACGGCCACTTCGGGCGCTCGGACAAGGAGTTCTCCTGGGAGCACCTCGGGCGCCTCGACGACGTGCGCTCCGCCTTGGCCCTCTGAGTTCGCCTCGCTCGCTGCGCTCCGGTCGAGAAGGATGACGGAGCGTCGGTCGGCCGGCGAAGCCGGTGTCCCTACGCCGTTCCCCTCGGAGCCGACAGCTGGGGAGGCGCCTTCGGCGCCGGGAGCACCCGTCGGAGTAGGCGACGTCGCCGTCGCCCGGGTCGTCCCCGACGTGGCGGCCATCGACCGGCCGCTCGACTACGTCGTCCCCGAAGCGTTCGACGGCCGGGTCGACGTGGGGACGATCGTGCGGGTGCCTCTGCACGGGCGGCGGGTCAGGGGATGGGTCGTGGCGAGGACCGACCGCCCGGAGACGTCGCACGCGCTGCAGCCGGTGGCCAAGGTCACCGGGCTGGGCCCGTCGCCGGAGCTCATCGAGCTGGCCGGCTGGGCGGCGTGGCGGTGGGCGGGACCGCAGGTCGCCTTTCTGCGGGCCGCCTCGCCCCCGCGGGTCGTGCCCGCGCTGCCGACGCCGCGTCCCCAGCGTCCGACACCGGCCCGAGCGCTTGGGGAGGGCACACCCGCCTCGGTGGTCGGTGACGCCTTCGCCGGCGGACCGGCAGTGGTGCGCCTGCCCCCGGCCGGAGATCCCTTGCCTCTTGTCGTCGAAGGGGCGCGCAGGGGCGACGCCCTCGTGCTCGCACCGTCGGTGGCGTGGGCCGGCTACCTGGCAGCCAGGCTCCGGCGGGCTGGCCACGCCGTCGCCGTCCTGCCCGACGACTGGCCGCAGGCTGCCGCCGGCGGGTGTGTGGCCGTCGGCTCGCGGGGCGCGGCGTGGGCACCCCGGCCGAAGCTGGGCGCGGTGGTCGTCATCGACGAGCACGACGAGGCCTACCAGGAGGAGCGGGCGCCGACCTGGCACGCCCGCGACGTCGTCCTCGAGCGGGCCCGCCGGTCTGGAGCTCCCTGCGTGCTCACCTCGCCGTGCCCGTCGCTCGAGGCCCTGGCCACGACCAGGATGCTGACGCTGGCGCGGGCC
The DNA here is from genome assembly GCA_035947635.1 of Acidimicrobiales bacterium. Taxonomy (GTDB): domain Bacteria; phylum Actinomycetota; class Acidimicrobiia; order Acidimicrobiales; family AC-14; genus DASZJY01. The sequence continues at coordinate 14,447 of DASZJY010000326.1, forward strand.
GACGAGCGGGCGGGCTGGCCGGTGGTCGAGGTGGTCGACCGCCGTCGGGAGGAGCCTGGGCGCGGCCTGTTCTCCGCCCGCCTCGTCGCCCTCGCCCGTGAGGCCGGCGAAGGGCAGCGCGTCGTGTGCGTGCTCAACCGCAAGGGGCGGGCCCGCCTCCTGGCCTGCTCTGCCTGTGGCGAGCTGGCGCGCTGTGAGGCGTGCGGGGCGGTGGTGGAGGAGGACGGCGGGTCGCTCCGGTGCCGGCGCTGCGCCGCCGTCCGACCGTTCGTGTGCACCGCATGCGGCTCGACCGGCCTCAAGGTCCTCCGGATGGGCGTGACGCGGGCCCGCGACGACCTGGAGCGCCTGGTCGGGCAGCCGGTGGCGGAGATCACCGCCGACACCGGCGGCACCCCGCCCGACGCCCACGTGGTCGTCGGCACCGAGGCGGCGCTGCACCGGCTGGCAAGGGCGTGGGTCGTGGCCTTCCTCGACCTCGACCAGGAGCTGCTCGTGCCCCGTTACCGGGCCGCCGAGCAGGCCTTCGGGCTGCTGGCCCGGGCCGCCCGGGTCGTCGGCGG
>DASZJY010000327.1:0-2387 GCA_035947635.1 Acidimicrobiales bacterium
GGCGGCTTCGCCGCCCCGGGCGGGGCCCCAACCCCGCCGCCGGCCGTGCCGCTGGCGGCTTCGCCGCCTCGGGCGAGGTCAGTCGAGCAGCTCGTCCACCAACGACTGGAGGTCGTCGACCACGTGGTCGGGCGCGGGGTCGTCGGGCACCTCGTCGGACGTGGTGACGCCGCTCATGACCAGGGCGAAGCGCACGCCGAGCAGCTCGGCCATCTTGCCGTCGGTGGACGGGCGGTCGCCGACGAGGATCGCCCCGTCGACGTCGTCGCCGAGGCGAGACCTGATCAGGTCGGCCATGGGCTGATGGGGCTTGCCCGCCACCTCGGGCTCGACGCCGGCGGCAACCGCTACCGCGGCGAGCAGCGACCCGCCCCCCGGGATGGGGCGGTCGGGCGTGGGGTAGGTGGGGTCGTCGTTGGTGCCGATGAGGCGGGCACCGTCGTCCACCGCGTGGTAGGCGGCGGTGAGGCGCTCGTAGTCGAACTCCCGGTGCCACCCGACGATCACCGCGTCGGCCGGCCCCTCGTACACGGGCTCGACGCCCCGGCGCTCGAGGGCCTCCTTCACGCCCACGCCGCCACAGACCAGCGCCTTGGTACCGGGCTCGAGCATCTCGGCCGACGCCAGGGCCGAGGTGGCGACCTCGTCCTCGTCGGCCTCGATGTCCATGCTGTTGAGCTTCTCGATCACGTCGCCGACCGGGTGGGAGGAGTTGTTGGTGACGAAGATGATCCGCTCCCCCGCCTCCCGCAGGCGCGCCACCGCCTCGGACGAGCCCGGCACGGGGTCGGAGCTCAGCCAGATGACGCCGTCGAGGTCGAGGATCCAGGCCGTAGCGGTGTTGTAGCAGAGCGCGACCCCGATACATGAACCGGGGCATGATTGACGCCCATGCGGGCCCTCACGGTGGCGCCCGGCCAGCCCGACTCCGCTTGCCTCGACGACGTCGAGGAGCCTGCCGCCGGCGAGGCCGCCCTTCTCGTCGAGGGCCTGGCGGTGGGCATCTGCGGCACCGACGCCGAGATCGTCGCCGGCGCCTATGGGGAGGCGCCCCCGGGCGAAGACCGCCTGGTCATCGGCCACGAGTCGCTCGGTCGGGTGGTCGAGGCGCCGGTGGGCAGCGCGGCGGCGCCCGGGGACCTGGTGGCGGGCATCGTCCGCCGTCCGGATCCCGTGCCCTGCCCGGCATGCGCCGTGGGCGAGTGGGACATGTGCCGGAACGGCCGCTACACCGAGCGCGGCATCAAGGGCCTGCACGGCTATGCCTCGGAGCGCTGGACCCTGGAGCCGGAGTTCGCCGTGCGCGTCGACCCCACCCTCGAGGCGGTGGGCATGCTGCTCGAGCCGGCCAGCGTGGTGGCCAAGGCCTGGGAGCACATCGAGAGGGTGGGCGCCCGTGCCTTCTGGGCGCCCGCCCGTGTGCTGGTGACGGGGGCGGGCCCCGTTGGCCTCCTGGCCGCCCTCCTCGGCGCACAGCGAGGTCTCGACGTGCACGTGCTCGACCGCAACACGGCTGGGCCCAAGCCGTCGCTGGTCGCCGCTCTCGGCGCCACGTACCACACCGAGGGCGCGGTCGAGCTGGCCGCCGCCTCCGACGTCATCGTCGAGTGCACGGGCGCCGACCAGCTCGTGCTCGACGTCATCTGCAACTCGGCGGCTGGAGGCGTCGTCTGCCTGACCGGCGTCAGCTCGGGTGGTCGCACCATCCCCGTCGACCCAGGTCAGCTGAACCGCACCCTCGTCCTGGAGAACGACGTCGTGTTCGGCACGGTCAACGCCAACCGCCGGCACTGGGAGGCAGCAGCGGCCGCCCTCGGGCGGGCCGACGTCGAGTGGCTGGGGGCCATCGTCTCCCGCCGGGTGCCCTTGAGCGAGTGGGCCGCCGCCCTGCAGCGCCAGCCCGACGACGTCAAGGTCGTGCTTGACCTGCAGGCCTGACCCGACGAGCCACCTGGCCGAACTGATCGGGAGAGTGGTCGCTCGGAGGCCACCTGGCCGAACTGATCGGGAGAGTGGTCGCTGGCAGCCGGCAGTGCGGTCGTTCAGAACCCGGCTTCGACGAGCTGGGCGGTCGCCCGGCGGCCGGGGAGCTTGGTGACCTGCACCGCGTTGGGGAGCTGGTCCTTGATGGCGGTGTCGTGGGTGACCACCAGGACCTGGCGAAAGCGGCCCTTGAGGCGCTCGAGGGCGAGGAGCATGCGCTCCTTGCGCTCGTCGTCGAGCGGGCCGAACACCTCGTCGAGCACCAGGAGGCCGACCGCCCCGCCCGACTGGAAGCGCACGTGCTCGGAGATGGCCACCCGGAGGGCGAGGTTGGCGAGGTCGGTCTCCGACCCCGAGAAGCGGTCCATGCCGTACGCCCGGCCCTGGTCGAGGATCTGGATCTC
>DASZJY010000328.1:0-3601 GCA_035947635.1 Acidimicrobiales bacterium
CCACCGCCGCCCGTCCCGTCGCTCGCAGGAGAACGCCGGTCGCCGACCCCCGCCGGCGGCTCATCGCGCTTCTCGTCGTCCTCTGCCTCGCCCTGACCGCCGTCGCCGTCCGCCTCTGGATGGTGCAGGGCCCCGGCGGCCGGGAGTACGCCTCGCTCGGGCGCTCTCAGCGCCTGCGGTCGGCGGTGCTGCCGGCCGAGAGGGGAGCAATCGTCGACCGCAACGGCGTGGAGCTGGCCATGTCGACCCAACGGCGGACGGTGTGGGCCGACCCGCGTGCGGTGCGCGACCCTGCCGCCGCGGCCAAGGCCCTCGCTCCCGTGCTCCGTCAGAGCGTGCCGTCGCTCCAGGAGCGTCTCACCACCAACGCCGGCTTCGTCTACCTGGCGCGCAAGGTCGAGGACCCGGTGGCCGACGCCGTCGCCGCCCTGGCCATCCCAGGCGTCGGCCTGCGCGACGAGCCCAAGCGGGTGGACCCCGCCGGTGCCCTCGCCGCGCCCGTGCTCGGCCAGGTGGGCCTTGACGACGAGGGCCTGTCGGGGCTCGAGCTCCAGTACGAGAACGAGCTGGCCGGCCGGGACGGCACGCTCATGGTGGAGAAGGACCCGGCGGGGAACGACATCGCCTCGGGCGTCCACGAGCTGCGCTCGGCCTCGCCCGGCAACCAGCTGGTGCTCACCATCGACCGGGCCGTGCAGTTCGAAACCGAACGGGTGCTGGCCGACCAGATCGTCGCCTCCCGGGCCCAGGGCGGGATCGCCGTCGTCATGGACCCCCGCACCGGCGAGATCCTCGCCATGGCCAACCTGGTCGCCGGTCCTGCGGGGTCGGCGCCCGTTCCCCCCACCGACAACATGGCCGTCACCCGGGTCTACGAGCCCGGGTCGGTGAACAAGATGATCACCGTCTCCGCCGCACTCGAGGAGGGGGTCGTGCGGCCCACGGACACCTTCGTCGTGCCCGATCGCATGGGCGTGGCCGACGCCACCTTCCACGACTCCAGCCCTCACGCCACCGAGGTCATGACCGTGGAGCGGATCCTCGCCGAGTCGTCGAACGTCGGGGCGATCATGATCGGCCAGCGCCTGGGCAAGGGCCACGTCGACTCCTACCTGCGCGCCTTCGGCCTGGCCGACCCGACCGGCCTCGGGTTCCCGGGCGAGGCCAAGGGCATCCTGCCCGATCCCGATGAGTGGTCGGGGACCTCGATCGCCACACTGCCCATCGGCCAGGGCGTGGCCGTCACCGCCGTCCAGATGCTCACCGCCTACAACACGGTGGCCAACGGCGGTGTCTACGTCGCCCCGTCGCTGGTCACCCGTGTGGTCGACGCCGACGGGAAGGCCCGGGAGGTTCGCCGCCCCGAGCCCCGCCGTGTCGTCTCCGAGGAGACGGCCCGCGCCGTCACCCGGATGCTCGAGCAGGTCGTCACCGACGGCACGGGAACGGCCGCCGCCGTCCCCGGGTACCGCGTGGCGGGCAAGACGGGCACCGCCTCCAAGCCCCGCGAAGGGGCGGTGGGCTACGAGGAGGGCGCCTACGTGGCCAGCTTCGCCGGGTTCCTGCCGGCCGGCGCCCCTCGGCTGTCCGCCATCGTGATCCTCGACGAGCCGACGCCGTACTACGGCGGGCTGGTGTCGGCGCCTGTCTTCTCCCAGCTGGCCGGGTACGGCGTGCGCGTGCTGGCCGTCCCGCCCGATGCCCCGCCTACCGGCGCGCCGGCAGCCCCTCGCCCGGGGGCCTCGGCACCGGCGCCGCCCACTACGCTCGGTCGCACCCCCACGAGGCCCTGAGGATCCTGCGTGCAGCTGGACCGGTTGCTCGGCGGGGTCGAGGTGCTGGACCTCCGGGGCGACCCGGCCGGCACCGAGGTCACCGCCATCACTCATGATTCCCGGGCGGTCATACTCGGCGCGCTCTTCTGCTGCGTTCCCGGCGCGCTGGTCGACGGCCACGCCTTCGCCGCCGACGCGGTGGCCGCCGGCGCGTCGGCCCTGTTGTGTGAGCGCGTGCTACCCCTCGAGGTGACCCAGGTGGTCGTCCCCTCGGTGAGGGCGGCCATGGCCCCGGTCGCGGCCGCCTTCTTCGGCCATCCGTCGAGGCGGCTGGCGGTGGTGGGCGTCACCGGCACCAACGGCAAGACGACGACCACTCATCTGCTGGCCGCCGCCCTGCGGGCCGACGGCCGCCCGACCGACGTGGTGGGCACCCTGTCCGGGCCCCGCACGACGCCGGAGGCCACCGAGCTCCAGGCCCGACTGGCCGCCCTCGCCGACGGCGGCACGGCGGTCGTGAGCATGGAGGTGTCGTCGCACGCCCTCGTGCAGCACCGGGTCGACGCCACCTGGTTCGAAGTCGGGGTCTTCACCAATCTCAGCCAGGACCACCTCGACTACCACGGGACGCTCGACGAGTACTTCGCAGCCAAGGCGTCGCTCTTCACGCCCGACCGGGTGGGGGTGGCGGTGGTGAACGCCGACGACGCCTGGGGCCGGCGTCTCCTCGACGCCGTCTCCGTCCCCACCCGCCCCTTCACCCTCGCCGACGCCGCCGGCCTCAACGTGGGACCGGTGTCGAGCACCTTTCGCTGGCAGGGCGAGCCCGTGCACCTGCGCCTGGGCGGCAGCTTCAACGTGGCCAACGCCCTGGCGGCGGCGACCGCCGCCCTGGAGCTGGGCGCCCGTCCCGAGGCCATCGCCGCCGGTCTGTCGTCGGTCGTGTCGGTGCCGGGCCGCTTCGAGACGGTCGAGGCGGGCCAGCCCTTCACCGTCGTCGTCGACTACGCACACACCCCTGCCAGCCTGGAACAGGTGCTGCTGGCCGCCCGCCATGCCGCCGCCGACAGGGGCTCGGCGGGCGATCCGGGCCGGGTGCTCCTCGTCTTCGGCTGCGGCGGCGACCGCGACACGGCCAAGCGCCCGGCCATGGGGGAGGTCGCGTCCCGCCTGGCCGACCTGGCCGTCCTCACGTCCGACAACCCGCGGAGCGAGGACCCGGCGGCGATCATCGAAGCGGTCAGGCAGGGCGTCGTCCGCGACGAGGTGCTGGTGGTGGAGCCCGACCGACGGGCGGCCATCGCCCTCGCCGTCGGCCGGGCCCGCCCCGGCGACGTGGTGATCGTGGCGGGCAAGGGCCACGAGACGACCCAGGTCACCGGCGCCGTCGTCGAGCCCTTCGACGATCGGGCCGTCGTGCGGGCCGAGATCGAGCGGACGGGCCGATGAGGTGGAGGGCGAAGGAGATCGCCGACGCCGTCGGCGGGGCGGTACACGGGCCCGACGTCGAGGTGACCGGCGCGACCGTCGACTCCCGGCGGGTCGGGGGCGGCGAGCTGTTCGTTCCCGTCCGATCGTCCCGGGACGGCCACGACTTCGTCGGGGCCGCCATCGACGCGGGAGCGGCCGCCTACCTGACCGAGCGGGAGCCGGAGCGGGGGACGGCGATCGTCGTGGGCGACACCCTCGCCGCCCTCGATGCGCTGGGCCGGGTCGCCCGCGGGCGCCTCCCCGACCGCGTCATCGGGGTCACCGGGTCGACGGGCAAGACGTCCACCAAGGACCTCCTGGCCTCCGCCCTCGGCCGGGCGTTCCGCACCGCCGCC
>DASZJY010000329.1:0-2549 GCA_035947635.1 Acidimicrobiales bacterium
CGGCGACGCCGGCTTGCCGCGCCAGCGACAGGAGGCGCCGGGCCTCCGGGTCACCGTCCAGCTCGTCCCCCGGGGGGCCGCCGGCGACGACCAGCTCGGCGTCGGGGACGCGGGTGAGGGCGTGGACCAGGTCGGCCGTCCCCTTGCGCTCGACCAAACGCCCCACCACGACGACCCGCCGGGTCCCCGGGCGCCGGGGCTCGCGTGGGCCCACGGGGCGGAAGCGGTCGAGGTCGACGCCGCACGGCACGACCGAGACGCGGCGGGGATCGGCGCCCATGCGGACGAGCTCGAACACCTCCTCGGAGGAGGTGGCGATGACCCGCTCCACCTGGTGGACCAGGTCGGCCTCCACCGCGAGCCGCTCGGGCGGGCTCGTGTCGGCGTCGCCCTGGTGGCGGCGCTTCACGACGCCGAGGGCATGGAATGTCTGCAGCACCGGGACCCCGGGCAGGAGGCCGGCGGCGACGGCGGCCTTGCCCGACATCCAGAAGTGGGCGTGGGCGACGTGGGGCCGCTGCGCCGCCCAGCGCCGGACGAGCTCGACGGCGAACTCGTCCATGTAGGGGAGGAGCTCGTCCTTGGGCACGGGCTCGGGCGGCCCGGCGGACACGTGCTCGACGTCCACGCCGGGCGCGACCAGGACTCGGGCGGGGGCGTCAGGGTCGTCGCGCCGGGTGTAGACGACCACCTCGGCCCCCTGGCGCGCGAGCCCGTCGGCGAGGGCGGCGACGTGCACGTTCTGGCCGCCGGCGTCGACGCCGCCAAGGGTGGCCAGGGGGCTGGCGTGCTCGGAAACCAGGGCGATCCTCACCTGCTCCCCTCCGAGACCTCGGCGAGCAGAGCGTCCCAGTCGGCGAGGAAGCGGGCCAGCCCGTAGCGGGCCAGCGCGGCCTCCCTCGCCGCCTTGCCCATCACGGCGGCCAACTCCGGGTCGGCGACCAACCGGCGCAAGGCGGCGTCGGCGACGTCGAGGCGGTTGGTGACGACGCCGGCCTCCGGTGGCACCGCCTCGGGAACCTCGGTGGTGGCCAAGGCCACCACCGGCATCCCCAGGTGCATGGCCTCGAGGAGCGAGAGGCCCAGTGATGTCCAGCGGGCGGTGTGGAGGTAGACCCGCCGGCGTGCCATCTCCTCGTGCAGGCGGTGCTGGGGGAGGTCTTCGATGCCGCCAAGGGTCTGCGCTCCCATCCCGAAGAGGTCGACGGGGACGACCGCTCCGAAGCGGCGGAGCAGGTCGGTGCCGGTCACCCGCCCGCGCCGGAGCGCCTCGTTCAGGACGACGGCAGCGCGGGGCAGCTCCCCGGTGTAGCGGTGGCCCGGGTCGACGATGCCGTGCTCGATCACCCGGGTGGGGGTGGTGCCGGTGTCCCAGAACAGGGCGTTGAAGTGGGTGACATGGACGACAGTGACGTCGGGACGGTCGGCGGCGGGATGGCGCATGTCGTTGATGGCGCCTTCAGGCGAGCTGTGCTCGAGGTAGACGGCAGGGACGTCGCGTCCGGGCTGGCGCCCGCCCAGCCACTCGGCCGCCAGTCCGCCCAGCTCGTGGGGGCGCTGCACGACGACCACGTCGACCTCGGCCTCGGCCGCCTCCTGGGGCGTCACTTCGACGACCGACTCGGGCCAGTCCCACGTCCGGGCCCGGCCCAGGCCGTCGGGCCCGCGGTCGGGCGTGACGGGAACGAGGTAGCGGTGCGGTCCCTGGACGAACGCCGTCGTCCACGACCCGTGCACGTGCCAGATGAGGACGTTCACGACGCCCTCGTGCCGACCGGCCGGCGCACGGGCGCCAGCTCCTCCACGGCGGCCACCACGTCGGCCACGGCGACGGTGTCGACGCAGGGATGGCCGGGGACGGGGCAGGTGCGGGCCCGGCAGCCGGCGCAGGCGATGTCCTGGTGACCGAGCAGGCGAGACGGCACGCCCCAGGGACGCCAGCGGGCGGCGGGAACGGTGGGGGCGAAGAGGGAGACGACGGGCGTGCCGACCGCCGCCGCCAGGTGGGCCGGACCGGTGTTGGCGACCACGATGGCGTCGGCTCCGGCCAGGACGGCGGCCAGCGCCGCCAGGTCGGTAGCTCCCCCCAGATCGGTCACGCTCGCGCGCGGCGGACCCGCGACCTGGGCTGTCAGCGACTCCTCGCCCGGTCCGCCGGTGACGACCACCCTCCGGCCCTGCTCGACCAAGGCTTGGGCCAGCGCAGCGTGACCTGACGGCGACCAGGCGCGGGCGGGCACCGACGCCCCCGGGTGGACGACCACGTAGGGCCCGTCGCCCGCCGGGTTGGGCCGGCGCAGCACGTCGTCGCTCACGGCCAGCCTCCCGTCGTCCTGACCGGGGAGGCGGTAGCCCAGCGTGGCCACCAGGGACAGCGACCGGTGCACCTCGTGGAGCTCACCCTCCACCCGGTGGCGGACGTCGAGGAGCGAGCCGGGGTAGTCCTCGCAGATCGCCGCGATCTCGGGCACGCCGGCCATGCGCAGGAGCAGGGCCAGGGGCAGGGGGCTCTGGTGGAACGACGTGAGGACCACGGCCTGGTCGATTCC
>DASZJY010000330.1:0-2702 GCA_035947635.1 Acidimicrobiales bacterium
CGTGATCGTCGCCGGCAAGCAGCCGTGCCTGAACTGGCTCGGCATGGAGGACGCCATCCTCCACAACACCCGCGGCCTGGGCATCTGGGAGTGGGCCAGCACCGACGAGGACGGCGACCCCGACGTGGTCCTGGCCTGCGCCGGCGACATCCCCACCCTCGAGACTCTGGCCGCGGTGGCCCTACTGCGCGAGCACCTTCCCGACCTCAAGGTCCGGGTCGTGAACGTGGTGGACCTCATGCGCCTCCAGGACGACCGCGAGCACCCCCACGGGCTCTCCCACGCCGAGTTCGACGGGCTCTTCACCAAGGACCGCCCTGTTCTCTTCGCCTACCACGGCTACCCGTGGCTCATCCACCGGCTGACCTACCGACGCACCAACCACGCCAACGTGCACGTGCGGGGCTACAAGGAGGAGGGCACGACCACGACGCCGTTCGACATGGTGATGATGAACGACCTCGACCGCTACCACCTGGTGATCGACGTCATCGACCGTGTGCCGGGGCTCGCCGCCCGGGCCGCCCACCTCCGCCAGGCGATGGCCGACCGCCGGGTGCGGGCGCGGGCTTGGACGCGGGAGCACGGTACCGACATACCCGAGGTCCAGGGCTGGACGTGGCCCTACTGAGGGCCGCTTCGTGCGCGTCCTCGTCGCCAACGCCGGGTCGTCGTCGCTCAAGCTCCGTGTCGTCGACAGCGAGGACAGCATCTCGGCAGCCACTGACCTCTCCGCCCCTGCGGGTCGCTTCGACGAGGAGGAGCTGCAGGAATGGCTCTCGGGGACGGGACCCGTGGACGCGGTGGGTCACCGCGTCGTGCATGGAGGTGACCGGTTCCATGAGCCGGTGACGATCACCGAGGAGGTCGAGAGCGCGCTGGCCGACCTCTGCGCGCTCGCCCCCATCCATCAGCCCCCCGCCCTCGCCGCCGTAGCCGCCGTGCGCCGGGCCCGTCCCGACCTGCCCGCGGTCGCCTGCTTCGACACCGCGTTCCACTCGACGCTCCCGGCTGGTGCCAGGACCTATGCGGTCCCGGCCGAGTGGCGGGAGCGGTGGCACGTGCGGCGCTACGGGTTCCACGGGCTGTCGCACGCTTGGGCCGCCCGCCGGGCGGCGCAGCTGGCCGGTTGGGGCAGCCGTTCGGAAGAGCCAGCGGCCCGGATCGCCACGTGCCATCTGGGAGCGGGGGCATCGCTCGCGGCCGTGGTCGGAGGACGCTGTGTGGACACCACGATGGGCTTCACGCCGCTGGAGGGCCTGGTGATGGCCACCCGCTCGGGGTCCGTCGACCCCGGGCTGGTCCTGTGGCTGCTGGAGCACGCCCGGCTGTCGACGTCGGACGTCGGCGACGGGCTCGAGCACGGGTCGGGCCTGCTCGGGCTGGCGGGCACCGCCGACATGCGGGAAGTGGTGACCCGGGCCGCCGGCGGGGAGGCAGGGGCCCGCTTGGCGTTCGACGTCTACATCCGGTCCCTGGCCGCCCACGTGGCGGGTATGGCCACCTCCCTCGGCGGCCTCGACGCCCTGGTATTCACTGGCGGGGTCGGCGAGAACGCGCCCGAAGTTCGAGCGGCGGCGGCGGCGCGTCTCGCCTGGATGGGCGTCGAGGTCGATCCCGTGGCCAATCAGCTGTCCCCCGACGTCGAGGTCACCGGTGCCGGCCCCGTCCGGGTCTTCGTCATCTCCGCCCGCGAGGACCTCGAGATCGCCCATGCGGTACGCCGGGTCCTGGTCGGTAGGGCCTACGCGAACGGCGAACTGCCACCCGAGAGTGGCGTTGGCTCCTAACTGGTGCCCCTACGGCGGCGGCGCTCGGCGAGGCGGGCACATCCGCTCGCCGATCTGGCGGTTGGTCAGTCCCTCGGCGATCAGCGCGAGGATGCCAACCTCCTCATCGTGTTCAACGGCACGCGGGGGGCAAGCACCTCAAGGTGAAGTCAACGGGTCACCAGCGGGGCAATCTCCACGTCGCCGACGGCGAGCGACGGACAGTCGAATCGGCGCCCACCTGCGCTCCGGCCACGACAACACCGTGGTCCTGACTGCCACGGCAACTCGAGGGTTCCGTCACCGTCCTCATCCACAATTGATCGAGGACATGCACGCGCCAACGCCACCTCCGTAGAGCGTGTCGTTCGCCGCCCAGTCGCAGCCGCCCGTAGGCACACTCGCTTGGCACTCACACGTCCCCTCAGTAGGCGGTAGCACTTCGGACCGTGGAAGCGCCCAGACGCCCGGCGGCGAGGATCTCCGAATGCCGGTTCGCTCGGATGCTCGTGAGTTGTCGGAGCTCCAGGGGCCCGAGCGCCGGCAGGATGCGGAGCCGCAGCTCGACCTTGTAGAGCTCACGAATTCCAAGAGAGAGGTTCGCCCGCGCCGCGAACCACTGCCTGAGTACTCCTCCAGCGACTTTGCGGAGAGCGGGCGACGGGAATCGAACCCGCGTCACCAGCTTGGAAGGCTGGGGCTCTGCCTCTGAGCTACGCCCGCACGGCGGCGAGCCGCCGGTCGGGGAGGGGGGACTTGAACCCCCGACCGCCTGCCCCCAAAGCAGGTGCGCTACCGCTGCGCCACTCCCCGGAGCCCACGCCGTGGACGGTGCCACGATACACCAGGCCGCTTCTCCGCCTCGGGCTCCGGAGCGCCCGCGGCCACGGCCCGTGCTCGGTCGTCCACGGAAAGTAGGCGAAGGCGATTTCC
>DASZJY010000331.1:0-2387 GCA_035947635.1 Acidimicrobiales bacterium
GTCTTTCAGACACTGTCCGTCAAGCAAGCGACGGGCGCCTTGGTGGTCGAGCCGTCGATCACCCGCGCTTTGCCGGAGAACGCAGAGGAGGGCTTCGGCCGGCGGCGGAGGAGGAGCACACCCCTGCCGATGAACGGGACCCGGCTGGCGACGCCCGGTTGGACGCCCCCCGCAGAGCGATGGCTGCCCACGTCAGCGACCCGGCACGGCGTGGACAACGGCAGGCACTGCCCTCGCCAGCGGTCGTCGCTCCGCCTTCGACATGAGACAACTGCGGAAATCGGGAGAGGGACCGAAGTGCCCGCCGGGATGGACGAACCACCGCGGCATACGGCGTGCCACCGCGGGGCGTCGGTGGCTAGGCGCTGGGCGCGCTGCGCTTGTATGGTGCAGCGCCTCGCCGTCGGCCCCAAGTGGGTCACCGGCGACCTCGTGTGTGACAACGGTGGGGGCGGCCCCCTGCGAACCCGACAGCGTCACGCGCGCGCCTTCGGGCGTCTCGCTCAGCGTGGCGGCCTGGCACCCGGAGTCCGACTCATGACGTTCGCCACGGCGTCGCCACGGTGCTGCTCGAGGGAGGGTTCACCCGGCCATTGCCTCGGCCAGGCCTGGCCATGCATCGGAGAGCTTCACCGTGTCGCAGGACCAGCACGTGACGGACCGCATGACCGACAGGGCTGCCACCGCGCTTGAGAAGGCCTTCCGGGAGACTGACCTGGTCGCCCGTCAGCGGGAGGTGTGCAATCGCCTCGAGGCGGTCACCCGGCGAAACCGCAGGTCAGCGCAACCGTGGGCCGGGAAGGATTCGAACCTTCGTAGGCTGAGCCGGCAGATTTACAGTCTGCTCCCTTTGGCCGCTTGGGTACCGACCCTCTGCCGTCGCACGATACCGTCTCGCCATGCCCACCTTCGACGTCGTCTCCGAGGTCGACCACCAGGAGGTTCGCAACGCCGTCGACCAGGCCCAGCGCGAGGTGGCCACCCGGTTCGACTTCAAGAACACCGGTTCCACCATCGAGCTGGCCGACGACGAGATCCGGCTGCACTCGGCCACCGAGGACCGCCTACGGGCGCTCGTGCAGGTGCTCGAGGAGAAGCTGGTTCGACGGTCGGTGCCGTTGAAGGCCCTCGACTACGGCAAGGTCGAGGACGCGGCCAAGGGAACGGTGCGGCAGGCGGCCACCATCAGCGCCGGCATCAGCGACGCCAAGGCCCGGGAGATCAACCGCTTCATCAAGGACCGGGGGGTCAAGGGCGTGTCGTCGCAGACCCAGGGGGATCAGGTGCGGGTGTCGGGCAAGAAGCGGGACGACCTGCAGGCGACCATCGCCGCCCTCCGCGAGCACGACTTCGGCATCCCCCTGCAGTTCAAGAACTTTCGGGACTAGCGGGACTGCGCTCACGGCCGGCGGCGGGGATGGGGCCCCGCCCTGGGGCGGCGAAGCCGCAGACGACTACGTCGACTTGGGAGCTAGGACGCTCTCCAGGAGCAGCGGCGTGAGCGGCGAGAGGACGGAGCGGGCGGTCTCCTGGGCCGTCCGCCACGCTTCCTCCAGCACCTCGGGACTGGGCTGACCGAGGCCGCGGGCGGCCCGTAGCTCGGTGAGGCGCAGGACGCCCGAAGGGCTGCCGGTCAGCGACAGGAACAGCTCGCCGCCGGCGCCTCCAGACGAGGCGTCGAAGCGGCGGAGGATCCCCGCCGAGGTCAGGGCTCGAGGTACGCCGATCTGGTACTGGGCGAGGATGTTGGGCACGTTCGCCAGCGCCTCCTGGAGCCAGCCGTCGAGGATGGGTTTGGGGTTGACCGGCCCGCCTCCCCTCGGGTGGATCTCGAAGTGCAGGTGGTAGGCCCCGCCCTGGGCGTTGCCGGTGTTCCCCACGGTGCCGACGATGTCGCCCTGCTTCACCCGCGACCCGGCCGGGATGCGGGCGAAGGTGTCGAGATGGCACATGAAGTAGTACGTGCCGTCGCCGGTGGTGACGTAGGCGGACTTGCCCGCCGACCCTCCCTCGGTGAACCGCACGGTGCCGTCCGCCGGGGCCCGGACCGGTGTTCCCCTGGCGGCGAAGATGTCGGTGCCCTCGTGGAGGTGGAAGCTCGGGTTGAAGCGGGGGAACATCCAGTCGTCGCTCCAGGCGGCCTCACCGCCCACCGGGAACTTCCCGAACCCGATCGTCGCCGCCTCCTGGGGAGTGAGGCCCACCGTCACCAGCTGGCGGAGAGCGGCCATGAGGTCCCGCGTCGACCGCCCGCCCGTCCGGCGGACGGAGTTGATCACGGCCAGGGCGTCGGGGGGGATGGCGTTGGGCCCGGGCTTGACGGTCGTGGGGGGGGCAGGGGGAGGGGCCGGTCCCCTCGCCGGGGCACCCGGTGGCGGCGGGAGCGG
>DASZJY010000332.1:0-3764 GCA_035947635.1 Acidimicrobiales bacterium
CCAGCTGGAGGGGCTCTACGCCTTCCGATTCGAAGTCGACCGAGCCCTGGAGGTGGGTCGGCGCGCCGTGGAGGTCGCCAGCCCGCTCGGGCTCGGCGAGGTCCACGCCGCGGCACTTCTCCAGCTCGGCTTCATCCACGCCATCGCCGGGGACGCTACGTCCTTGGAGGCGGCCGTCGAGGCTGGCCTCCGGGTCGCTGGCGGCAACCCGGAGTCGCTCGCCATCGCGTGGGGCCATGCCCGCGCCACCTACTCCCTGCTCGCCGAGGACCGGGCACGCGCCGCCGAGCAGCTGGACGTGGCCATGGGCTGGGCCCGACAGGCCCCGGGGGTTTCCGGGGTCTTCCCCGCCCTCTGGGTCCTCCTGCGGGTGCTGGACGGGGCTGGCCGCGAGGTTGTGGAGCAGTTCGCCGAGCTCGAAGCACCGGCGATCCCGATGAACCGGGCCGTCGTCCGGCTGGCCGAGGCAGTGATCGCCGGGAGGGAAGGAGAGGCCCGCGAGGCCGAAGCTCTCTTGGGCGCGGCCGATGCCGCCCTACAACTCAAAGCCAGTGAAGGAGTGCGGCACCTGGCCCGGCGCCTGGTGGCGGAGGCGGCCATCGCCGACGGTTGGGGCGATCCCGTGGGGTGGCTGAGCGAGGCCATGGCGTTCTTTGAGCGCTCCGGGCACGAGCGGGTCGCGGCCGCATGTCGAGATCTGCTCCGCCAGGCCGGTCGGCGGGTATCGAGGACAACAAGTCCGGATTTGCCTCAAAGCCTGCGCGCGGCCGGCGTCACAAGTCGGGAGGCCGACGTCCTGCGTCTGGTCGGCGAGCGACTGTCCAACCGGGAGATCGCCGAGCGGCTGTACCTTTCGCCCCGGACGGTCGAGAAGCACGTCGAGCGACTGCTTCAGAAAACCGGTGCGGAAACCCGGGTCGACCTCGGACGGATCGCCCGCCGAGCGTTCGTCGCCGCCGAGCGTACGTAGTCCCCGCCCCCCAATTACGTAGTCGTCCCCGATGCGGCCGGGCCGGCAGTGGTGGATCGTCCTCGCCATGACCACGCTGCGCATTCCCCCCAACGATCGGACCATCCTCGCCGAGCTGCGGGCAGCAATGGCGGGGGACGTCCTCTCGCCTGAAACACCTGAGTACGACGAGGTGCGGCGGGTGTGGAACGGAGCGATCGACCGCTACCCGGCGGTGATCGCCCGCTGCACCAGCGCGTCCGATGTCTCAGCCGCCATTCGCTTCGCCCGCCGCCACGACCTGCTCATCTCGGTTCGGGGTGGGGGTCACAGCATCCCCGGCCTGTCCGTCTGCGATGAGGGGATGATGATCGACCTCCAGCCCATGAAGAACGTCGCAGTCGACCCTGAGCGGCGGGTGGCGGTGGCCGAGGCGGGTGTGCTCTGGGGGGAGCTCGACCGGGCTACCCAGGAGCACGGCCTGGCCGTGACGGGCGGCGAGGTGTCCGACACGGGGATCGCTGGGCTCACCCTGGGGGGCGGCGTCGGGTGGCTCAAGCGCACCTTCGGCCTCACCTGCGACAACCTCCTAGCCGCGGAGCTCGTGACCGCTGATGGCGAGGAGGTGCGGGCGAGTGCCGACGAGCACCCCGACCTGTTCTGGGCCCTTCGGGGCGGTGGGGGGAACTTCGGCATCGTCACCCGCTTCACCTACCGGCTCCACCCAGTGGGTCCCATGCTCTACGGCGGCGCCGTCGTGCACCCCGGCGAGCGGGCCGGCGAGGTGTTGCGCTTGGTGCGCGAGCTGTCCGAGCAGGTTCCCGACGAGGTGAGCCTGATGGTGGCGCTGGTGGTCGCTCCGCCCGCGCCGCAGTTCCCGGAGTGGTTGCACGGACGACCGGTGGCCGTGATTGGCGCCTGCTACGTGGGCGACTTGGAGGCGGGCGAGGCGGCCCTCCTGCCGGTACGCGAGTTCGGGTCACCGGCGGTCGACCTCCTCGGCCCGATCCCCTACGTCGCCCTGCAGCAGCTCGTCGACGCCGCAACCCCCCGCGGACTCCAGTACTACGTGAAGTCCGAGTGGCTGGGCGGACTCCCCGACAGTGTGATCGACGCCCTGGCCGAGCACCATCTGATGCGGACCTCGCCCATGCACCAGATCCTCGTCCACCAGATGGGAGGGGCGCTCACCCGTGTCGGCCGTGACGCGACCGCGTTCACCTACCGGGACGCCAGCTTCGTCCTCACTGTGGCCGGGGCGTGGGCCTCGCCCGACGAGCCTCGCGAGCCACACGTGGCCTGGGTCCGCTCGACCTGGGAAGCGGCCCGTCCCGCTTCCCTGGGAGGGGCGTACGTGAACCACCTCGACGCCGACGAGGGCGAGGAGCGGGTACGGCAAGCGTACGGGGCGGCAACGTACGACCGGCTGGTCGGGGTCAAGACGGCCTGGGACCCCGAGAACGTGTTCCGCCTCAACCACAACATCCGTCCCCGGCGGTGACGACGGCGACAGGCCCTTTCCCGCCCGGGCCGAGGGCGTCGAGCACGCGGCCGACGTGCGGGTCCGTTCCCCGGCCGGCGGTATGTACCTGGAGGTTATGAGTCGTTCGACGCGAGGCCCTGTCGACCGCCAGTGGGAGGGGGCCACCGGCCTGCCCTCCACTCGCTCGCCACGCGGTTTCCCCGCCAGGTACGGGACCCGTGGCGATCCTGTGCAGCGCGCTCGTCAGCTGCGAACGCACGCCGTCCTCCGGGTTCGCGGGCCGACCGCGGGCACAGCTCGACGACGAAGCTGACTAGGCAGCCGCAACCCGCAGGTTGCTCGCCGTGACCTCCGCGTCTCGAGCCCCCGCGCGGTCGGCCTCGGCCTGGCGAAGACGCGCCAGTTGCAGCCAGTTGAACGGGCTGGTGTCTTTGATCGCCAGTCGTTCCGACACCAGCGCCCTGGCGAGGGCGGTCTCGCCGCCGCGAATGGCAGCCTCGAGCAGCGTTCGCGCCACCGCGTCCCGCTGGGCGTGACTTCCGCCGAACCGGTACACGATCTTTCGGATCGGGTGCAGCAGTCGGACGGCGTCCCCGTAGCGCCCCTCGCCGAAGGCGACGATGGCCGAGCACACCGGGAGGCCGACCTCGGCGGTCATGGCCACGTTCGACACCGACGGGCGATCTTCCCCGTCGACGTACGTCACGAGCCGGTCAACGACAGCCCGGGCCTCGGCGAGACGCCCGGCGCCTACCAACGACATCGTGGCGTGCATGTCGTTGAAGACGTACCAGGGAGGATCGTTCACCTTCTCTGCCCAAGCATCCGCCAATGGCCCCCATCGCCCACCCACGTCTGCGCCGCTGAGGTGGAGCCGCCACAAGAGCGCTGCCGCGTCGAGCATCTCGAGCGCGACATTGGACGATTCAGCGTTGTGGATCACACGGTCGTAGATCTCCAGGGCCGCTGAATTGTTGTCCGCTTCGAGGTGGAACAGCGCCTTGTGCCAAGCGTTGTGGGGCACGAGGAAGTTGCCCTCTTCCCAGTACGCCCGGCGCTCTTCGGCGAACCGCAGGCCGGCACGGAAGCGCCCCTCCATCTCATGGACGTGCAGGACGGCATGGTGCGCCCAGACGTCGCGCGGCTCGATCTCCAGGGCACGCATACCGGCTCTCTCGGCCCGGGCGTACAAACCGCACTCCTCCAATCCGAAGGCGTGCATGCCGAGCAGGAAGCCGAACCAAGGGTGCTGGGAGTCCCACGAAAGGAGCGAGCGGCCGATCCGGTCGCGCAGGCCGGTGGCGTCACCCCGGAAGAAGTCGAGCTGGTGGC
>DASZJY010000333.1:0-2430 GCA_035947635.1 Acidimicrobiales bacterium
CTCGCCCTTCTGCAGGCGGACGCTCTCGGCATCCCCGTGGGCCGGGTCTTGCGGACCCAGGCGGTGGAGATGCGCGCCAAGCGCCGTCAATGGGCGAGGGAGAAGGCAGCCAAGCTGCCGGTGAAGATCCTGTTCCCCCTCGTCGGCTTCATCTTCCCGTCGATCATGATCGTGGTCCTGGGGCCGGGGGCGGAAGGGATCTACCGAGCCGTCCAGTAGCTGCCCGCTCACCGGCCGGCCGATCTCGGGGCGGCCGTCCACTGGGCGGCCGCCGCACCGGCAGGGAGCGGCCAGACGGCCGCTACCTCTCGCTCGCCACCTCGCTCCGAGGCTCGTCGGCACGCACGCCGACGGGCGCAGGGACGGGAGCCCCTCCGTCGACAGCCGGCCTCGTAGCCCCCGGGGCGCCGCTCATCTCCGGAGTTCGTTGGGGAACGATCTCGGTCGGCGTCGTCCTGCTGGCCGTGCGGGACCCGCTCCACTCCGTGGAGCTGGCCTGGGCCGTCGCCTTGGTCGCCCATGCCGCGTGGCGGTCGATGGGACCCAGGGCCGCCGTCCCGTCGTCCCCGGCGGCCGTCCTCGCCGAGCTGGTGCTGGTCGTGCTGGCAGTCGCCACCACGGGCGCCTGGAGCTCGCCGTTCGTCTTCTGCCTCATGACCGCCCTCATCGCGGGGGGCTACGAGCGCGGCTTCGCCTACGCGGTGCGGGCGACGGTCGTGACGGTGGTCGCCGTCGGGCTGCCTGCAATGGCCAGCGAGCCGTTGGTCGAGGCGCTGGTCACCACCGGTCAGTGGTCGATCGAGCTGCTCCTGGTGGCCCTTCTGGCCGGCTACGCCCGGCGCATGTTCGGGGAGGCCGAGGCGCGGCACTCGCTCGCCCTGGACCGGGTCGACCAGCTGGCGGAGGCCAACGACCTCCTGGTCTCACTCCACGGGCTGGCCCAGTCGCTGCCGGCGTCGCTCAACCTCGACGAGGTGCTGGCCTCCACCGTCACCCGTCTGCACGGCATCGTCGACTGCGACGTGGCCGCCGTGCTCGTGCGAGACGACGCCACGTCGCGTTGGAACATCGCCGTCGGCGAGGGCACGAGGCTCCACGGCTCCCTCGCCGACGACGAGCTGCCCGCCGCGCTCCAGGCCGTCACCCAGAGCAGCGTCGCCTCCCTCGCCGTCGTCCTCGGCGAGAGCGAGGGCATCGGCGTCGACCTCCTGTCGCGCTCGGGCGTGTACGCGCCGCTCCGGGCCCGCGGCAACCTGGTGGGCCTGGTCGCCCTGGAGCACAGCGAGCCCGGGCGTTACGGCCGCCGCGAGCTGCAGCTCCTCGACGGCTTCGTCGAGAACGCCGCCCTCGCCATCGACAACGCCCGCTGGTTCACCCGGTTGCGGGCCATGGGGGCCGACGAGGAGCGCGTGCGGATCGCACGGGACATGCACGATCGCGTCGGGCAGTCGCTGGCGTCCCTGGCGTTCAAGCTCGACCGTCTGACGAAGCAGGCACGCGGGCACGCGCTCGAGCCTGAGCTCGACCAGCTGCGCACTGAGGTGCGGGACGTCCTCGGCGACGTTCGGGCCGCACTGTCCGACCTGCGCACGGACGTCTCCGACCAGCAGGACCTGGTCGAGACGCTGGAGTCGTTCCTCGATCGGGTGCGCGCCCGGACCGGCCTGGAGATCTCGTTTACCCACGAGGAGCAGGCCCGGCTGCCCCTTCTCCAGGAGCGGGAGCTCTGGCGGATCGCCCAGGAAGCGGTCACCAACGTCGAGCACCACGCCAAGGCGAGCACCCTCACAGTCCGCTGGTGCCACGACGGCCGGGAGGCCACCCTCGAAGTCCTCGACGACGGCGCGGGCTTCTCGGTCGGACGGGACGGACGGACCGACTCGTTCGGCATCACCGGTATGCGTGAACGGGCCGACGCCATCGGCGCCACCCTCGAGATCCTCTCCGGCCGAGGAGGCACGACGGTGCGGTGCCGTCTCGAGGCCACGTGAGTCCCAAGAACGGGCGGCGACGTGCCGATATCTCTCCCATGAGCGACAGCGTGCGCGTGCTCCTCGCCGACGACCACCGGATGCTCCGTGACGGCCTGCGCCTGTCCATGGAGGAGGCCGGCTTCGAGGTCGTCGGCGCGGCCGGGGACGGCGAGGAGGCGGTGCGGCTGGCCGAGCTCCTCCGCCCCGACGTCGTGCTGATGGACGTCAGCATGCCCCTCCTCGACGGCGTCGAGGCCACCCGCCTGGTGCGCCAGCGGGTGCCCCGGACCCAGGTCGTCATGCTCACCATGCACGGCGAGACCAATGTGATGTCCCAGGCGATCCAGGCCGGTGCCGCCGGTTACCTCGTGAAGGACTGCTCGACCGAGGACGTCGTGGCCGCCGTGCGGATGGCGGCGACGGGCGACGGGGTTCTCTCTCCTGCCCTGGCCACGTC
>DASZJY010000334.1:0-5254 GCA_035947635.1 Acidimicrobiales bacterium
GTCCGCCCCTCGTCGGGCGGACGTCGGCGCGTGGTGGGGATCAGTCAGGCGGCGATGCGGGCCCGGTCGGACCGGGTGGTCTCGGTGGTCAGCCGCTCCGGCGAGCGCAGCCACGAGAGCACCGCGTGCCACACGGACGCCATCGAGCCGACGATCAGGCCGGTGATCCAGGGGCCCATCGAGCTCTCACGAAGCGTGACGTCGAAGCCGGCGAACAGCGAGTAGTCGATGGCGACCACGGCGGCGACGGCGAGGACGAACGTGGCGAGCGTCCGGAACCGAGCCGTCCCGGGCACGAGCTCCTCGATCAGGTCGACGACCTTGAGCACGGCCAGACCAAGCAATGCGACGACTGCGAACTGGTACATGGGTTTGCCTTCCTATGGTGGCATTGTCGACTATTACGACCGTCACCCCGTCGGAAAGGTGACATCGGCTTTTGTTCCAAAGGGTGGCGGGCCTGCCGCCGGAAGCGTGGGGGGTGCGCGTGGTTCGTCGCCGGGCGGGGAAGACTCTCGGGGTACGCCACCGGGGAGGAGCTTCCATGGCCAGCTACGAGGGTTACTGCGTGAAGTGCAAGGAAAAGCGCAACTTCGAGGGAACAGAGGTCGAGCTCGCCAACGGGCGCCGCGCCGCCCAGGGCACGTGCCCGACGTGCGGCACCAAGATGAACCGCATGCTCGGGAACAAGTAGGCGGCGGGCGGTCCCCCCGTCGATGGGGGCTGCCGCGGTGGTGCCGCCTACAGTGACCGGCGTGTCCAGCAGGTACTGGGTCGAGACGCTCGGGTGCCCGAAGAACCAGGTTGACTCCGACAAGCTGGTCGGCACCCTCGCGGCCGACGGTTTGGAGGCGGCGGCCTTCCCCGAGCAGGCCGACCTGGTCGTGGTCAACACGTGTGCGTTCGTCGAGGCCGCCCGCCAGGAGTCGATCGACACCGTCCTCGCCCTGTCGGAGGCGCGCCAGCCCGGTGCCCGGCTGGTGGTCACCGGGTGCCTGGCCGAGCGGTACGGCGAGGAGCTGTCCGCCGCCCTCCCCGAGGCCGACGAGGTTCTCGGCTTCGGCGTGCCCGTGACCCTCGGCAGGCGCCCGCCGTCGGCCACCGGGCCCGACGTGGCGCGCCTCGACCTGCTCAACCTGCCCCGCCCGCCGGTCCGGTCGCCGTGGGCCTACGTCAAGGTCGCCGAAGGCTGTGACCGGGCGTGCGGGTTCTGCGCCATCCCGTCGTTCCGGGGCCGCCAGCGCTCGCGGCCGGCCGAGGCGGTCCTCGCCGAGGTCGAGGCGCTGGCCGACGGTGGCCAAGGGGTTGCCGAGATCGTCCTCGTGGCGCAGGACCTGGCGTCGTACGGGCGTGACCTCGGCCGCCCGAAGGCGTTGCTCGACCTGGTGCCTGCTGTCGCGGCGCGGGTCGCCCGAACCCGCGTGCTGTACCTGTACCCCTCCGAGCTCGACGACGCCCTGGTCGACGCCCTGTGCGCCACCGGCGTGCCGTACTTCGACCTGTCGCTGCAGCACGTGTCCCGGCCGCTGCTGCGCCGCATGCGGCGGTGGGGCGACGGTGACCGCTTCCTGGCTCGCATCCACCACATCCGGGCCCGCGAGCCCGAGGCCGCCTTCCGATCGTCGTTCATCGTCGGGTACCCGGGAGAGACCGAGGCCGACCACGACCTGCTGCTCCGCTTCCTCGAGGAGGCCCAGCTCGACTGGGCCGGCTTCTTCCCGTTCTCCGAGGAGGAGGGCACCTACGCCGCCGGCCTCGACGACACCGTCGACGCCCACCTCGTCGACGAGCGCCTGCACGAGCTCTCCGAGCTGCAGGACGCCATCACCGCCACGCGCCGGGCCGCCCTGGTCGGCCGCACCGTCGAGGTGCTGGTCGACGCGCCGGGCGTGGGCCGGTCCCACCGCGAGGCCCCCGAGATCGACGGCACGATCGAGCTCCCGACGAGGTTGCCGGCCGGCAGCTTCGCCGACGTCGTCGTCACCGGCTCCGCCGGCCCCGACCTGGAAGCCGTCCCCGTCATCACACCGTGACCACCGCGGGAGGTTTCGGGCCCTCGGCGCTGGCGACGCCGGCGAACGCGCTGACGATGGTGCGGGTGCTGGCGACGCCGGTGCTGCTCGTGATGGTGCTGAGCGACGGCCCGGCATGGCCGGCGTTCCTCCTGTGGGTGGGCGTCACGATCACCGACGTGGCCGACGGCGTCGTCGCCCGCCGCCAGGGTGCCACCCGCTCGGGGGCGTTCCTCGACCCGCTGGCCGACAAGGTCCTCGTGCTCGGCGTGATGTTCGCCCTCGTCGCCAACGACCACCTGTGGTGGGTCCCGGTGGCCCTGATCGCGGTGCGCGAGTGCGCGGTCAGCGCGTACCGCTCGTGGGCCGGGCGCCGGGGCATCTCCATACCCGCCCGCCCCTGGGCCAAGGTGAAGACGGTGGTGCAGGATCTCGTCGTCGGCCTCACCCTCGTGCCGGCGACGGGTGACGCCTGGCATGGCTTCGTCACCGGGCTGCTCTGGGTGGCAGTGGCCCTGACCCTCGTGACCGGGGCTCAGTACTTGGCTGACGGGCGGCAGGTCGCTCGTGCGGTGTGAGGTCGTCGCCGTCGGCACCGAGCTGCTGCTGGGTCAGGTCGTCGACACCAACTCGGCCTGGCTGGGCGACCGTCTCGCCCTCGCGGGCATCGACTGCCACTTCCAGACCCGTGTGGGCGACAACGAGGAGCGCATCGCGTCCGCCCTCGGCATCGCGCTCGGCCGCAGCGACGCCGTGCTCGTGTGCGGGGGCGTGGGCCCGACGCCCGACGACGTCACTCGGGAGGCTGTTGCCCGGGCCCTCGACGCGCCGCTCGAGCGCGACCCGGCGATGGTCGAGCGCATCCGCCGCATCTTCGAGTCTCGTCGCCGGCAGATGGCGGCCAGCAACCTGCGCCAGGCCGACCTGCCCACAGGGGCGACGTTCATCCTCCAGGAGCGCGGCACCGCACCCGGGCTGATCTGTCCCGCCGGCGAGAACGGCGAGAAGGTGGTCTACGTCGTACCCGGCGTCCCCCAGGAGCTCGAGGAGATGGTGGAGCGGGCCGTGATCCCCGACCTGGAGCGCCGGGCCGGGCCAAAGGCCACGATCCGCAGCCGGATGCTGCGCACCTGGGGCATGTCGGAGTCGGCGGTCGCCGAGAAGGTGGCCGATCGGGTCGAGGGGCAGAGCAACCCGACCATCGCCTTTCTCGCCCAGGGCATCGAGGGCCTCAAGGTCCGGATCACCGCCAAGGCCCCCGACGCGGCGACGGCCGGGCGGATGCTCGACGAGGAGGAGGTGGCGCTGCGCGCCCGTTTGGGCCACATCGTCTTCGGGATCGACGACCAGTCCATGGAGAAGGTGGTGGCCGACCTGCTCGTCGACCGGGACCTGACCCTCGGCGTGGCCGAGTCGCTCACCGGTGGCCTGGTGGCGTCGCGGCTGGCCGAGACCGAGGGGGCCAGCACGTGGTTCCGAGGGTCCGTCGTCTCCTACCACAGCAAGGTGAAGTTCGACCTGCTCGACGTCCCCGAGGGGCCGGTCGTCTGCGAGGAGGCGGCGGTGGCCATGGCGGTGGGCGCCTGCAAGGCGCTCGAGGCCGACGTGGGCCTCGGGATCACCGGGGTGGCCGGTCCGACCGAGCAGGAGGGGAAGCCGGTGGGCACGGTGTTCATGGCGCTGGCCTGCGGCGAGTCGGTCGAGGCCCGGGAGGAGCACTTCCCGGGCGACCGCCAGCACGTCCGCCAGTTCGCCACCATCACGCTGCTCGACATGCTGCGCAGGCGCCTGCTCGACGACGCCTGACCGCCGGTCGCCGCCTTGCCCCGGCTGTTCGTGGCGGTGTGGCCGCCGGACGACGTCCTCGACTCGGTCGCCGCCCTCGACCGGCCCGACGTGCCCGGTCTCCGCTGGACCCGGCGCGAGCAGTGGCACGTCACCCTCCGCTTCCTGGGCCGGGTGGAGACGGTCGACGAGGCGGCGAAGGCGCTGGGGACGGTCACGGCCGCTCCAACGGCCGCGGTGGCGGGCCCGGCGGTGGGACGCTTCGGACAGCGGGTCCTGCACGTGCCGGTGGCCGGGCTCGACGAGGTCGCCGGGGCGGTGGTCGCCGCCACCGCGGCGGTCGGCGAGCCGCCCGAGGACCGTCCCTTCGCCGGCCACCTCACCCTCGCCCGGGTGGCGCGGGGCGCCAAGGTCGACCTCCGGCCCCTTGCCGGCCGGCCGGTCGCCGGCCGCTGGGAGGTGAGCGAGCTCTGCCTGGTCGAGAGCCACCTCTCGCCACGCGGGGCGCGCTACGAGGTCGTGGGCCGCTTCCCGTTGGTGGTAGCCCCCTGAGTACGTTTCGGTCATGAGCGAGGTCGCCGAGCGCTACCGGCGCCTGGCTCGGGGATTCACCGGGCGCGTGGAGGCCGTGCCCTCCGAGCGCTGGGCCAACCCCTCGCCGTGCGAGGGCTGGACCGCGAGGGACGTCGTGCGCCACATGGTGGAGACGTCGGAGCTCTTCCTGGGCATGGTGGGGCTCGAGCTGCCCTCCGCCCCCTCCGTCGACGACGACCCCGTGGCCGCGTGGGCATCCGCTCGCGACGCCGTGCAGGCCACCCTCGACGACCCCGAGCGGGCGTCGCTCTCCTACGAGGGGAGGTTCGGGCGCACGACCTTCGAGCAGGGCGTCGGCCGGTTCGTGTGCGCCGACCTGGTCGTGCACACGTGGGATCTCGCTCGCGCCACCGGCCTCGACGAGCGCCTCGATCCCGGTGACGTCCACGAGCTCCTCGTCGACATGGAGCCGATGGACGAGATCATGCGGGAGTCCGGTGCCTTCGGCCCCAAGCTCGAGCCGCCCGAGGGGGCCGACGAGCAGACCCGGTTGCTCGCCTTCCTGGGCCGCGCCGTCTGACCACCGGGAACGGCGAGGTCAGCGCTGTGTCGCCAGGCGAGAGAGGCGGTCGACTAGGGAGTCGAGGTCGGCGGTCTTGTCGAGGAGCCCGACGGTCTGGGCCGCCGCCTGGTCGGGAACGTCGGTGGGGTCGAAGGCGGTGAGGAGCACGACGCCCGTGTCCGGCGCGACCGAGCGGATGGCGGGCAGCGCCTCGAGCCCGCCGCCGCCGGGCATGATCAGGTCGAGGACGACGAGGTCTGGCTGGTGGCGGGCGGCCAGCTCCACCGCCTGCCTGCCGTCGGCCGCCTCGGCGACCACATTGAACCCTCCGCTCATGTCCATGGCCAGGCGCAGCGCCGCC
>DASZJY010000335.1:0-4792 GCA_035947635.1 Acidimicrobiales bacterium
GGCGGCACCGGCGGCACCCGCCGGCCCGGCCAAGGCGGCGAGGCTGACCCCCTCCAGCGCCGAGATCCAGGGCGTCATCGCCCAGGTGAGCCAGCGCATCCCGTTCTTCCGGCCCACCGAGGACCAGGTCCGCCAGTTCGGCAACGACATCTGCGGCGCCTTCGACTCCGGCGTCCCGTACGACCAGGTCAAGGCCCAGGTCCAGCAGGCCCTGCCCAAGGTGCCGTTCGTCACGATCTCCTCGGCCGACGTGGACTACGCCATCCGCACCGCGGTCGGCCTCTTCTGCCCCGGCTACACCGCCCTCCTCCCGTAACGCGGCGGACCGACCCTTCGACGTTTGAGGTGACTCCACGATGACCCTCCTCCTCAGCCCCCCGAGCGACATCGCCTACGACGACAGCGGGGCGACCCCGGCGGCGTCCGTCGTCGACGCGGTGAAGGTCCACGGCCGGGGCGACACCACGGTGCGGGCTCTCGACGGGGTCACCGTGGACTTCGAAGCGGCCCGGTTCACCGCCATCATGGGCCCCTCGGGGTCGGGAAAGTCGACGCTGCTCCACTGCCTGGCCGGCCTCGACAGCCTGACGTCGGGCCAGGTCTGGATCGGCGACACCAACCTGGGCACGCTCGACGAGCGCCGCCTCACCCGCCTACGGCGCGAGCGGATCGGGTTCATCTTCCAGGCCTTCAACCTGCTGCCCACCCTGACCGCGGCCGAGAACATCACCCTGCCCCTGGCGCTCGCCGGCCGCCGGCCCGACCCCGAGTGGTTCGACCGGGTCGTCGACGTGGTCGGGCTTCGCGACCGCCTGGGTCACCGCCCGTCGGAGCTCTCCGGCGGCCAGCAGCAGCGGGTGGCCGCCGCCCGGGCCCTCCTCTCCCGGCCCGAGATCGTCTTCGCCGACGAGCCCACCGGCAACCTCGACTCCCGCGCCGGCGCCGAGCTGTTGAACTTCATGCGCCGGGCGGTCGACGAGTTCGGCCAGACCATCGTGATGGTCACCCACGACCCGGTGGCCGCCTCCACCGCCGACCGAGTGCTGTTCCTCACCGATGGCCGGGTGGTGGGCAAGCTCCACCGGCCCACGGCCGACGCCGTGATCGACCGCATGAAGCACCTGGGCGACTGAGGCCCGGCATGTGGCGGCTGCTCAAGGGAGCACTCGCCCACCGGAGGCGACTGCTGCACACCACGCTGGCGGTGGCGCTGGCCGTCAGCCTGGTGTCGGGCACCTTCGCCCTCACCGACACCATCGACGCCGCATTCGAGAAGGCGGCCGCCCCCTCCCCGGGCGACGTGGACATCGTCGTCCGCTCCACCACGGAGTTCACCGTCCTGGCCAGCACGGTTCCCGAGCGGGAGCCGGTGCCGGAGTCGCTCCTGGCCACCATCCGGGCCGTCCCCGGCGTGCGCTCGGCATGGGGATCGGTGTGGGGGTTCGCCGAGCTGGTGGACGACCGGGGCAGGGCCATCGGGGCCTCGGGCCTGCCCACCATCGGCACGGCGTGGACGCCTGACGCCACCATCACGGCCGGGCAGGCGCCGTCCCGTCCCGACGAGGTCGCCATCGACGCCCAGACCGCGGCCCAGTTCGGGCTGGAGCTGGGCGACCGCATCAAGGTCCTGTTCCAGGACGCGGTCCAGGAGTTCAAGATCAACGGCCTACGGGCCGCCGCCAACCTGGTCAGCTCCACGCTCGCCACCTTCGACCTGGAGACGGCCAAGCGGGTGCTGGGCCGGGGCAACGGCTTCGACACCCTGTCGGTGCAGGCCGAGCCCGGCGTCGGTCGGGAGCAGCTGCGGGCCCGCATCGGCGCCGCCCTTCCCGACCGCTACGAGGCGGTGACCGACGACCAGGCCGCCAAGCAGGCCAAGGAGTCGTGGACCGAGGCACTCGGGTTCCTGACCACCGCCCTGTGGGTGTTCGCTGCCGTCGCCCTCCTGGTGAGCGCCTTCATCATCTTCAACACCTTCTCGATCATCGTTGCCCAGCGGCACCGGGAGCTCGCCGTCCTCCGGGCGCTGGGGGCCAGCAGGGCCCAGCTGACCACCTCGATCCTGGTGGAGGCGGTCGCCGTCGGGGCGGTGGCCTCCCTCGGGGGGATCGTGCTGGGCCTCGGGGCGGCCCGCGCCCTCCTCGCCCTCGTCGGCTCCGCTGGCCTCGACGTGCCCACCACCGCCATCGTCTTCCGCCCCCGCACCGCAGTTGCCGGCCTGGCGTCGGGCGTGCTGGTGACGGCGGCCGCCGCCCTCCTTCCCGCCCGGCGGGCCACCACCTCGTCGTCTGTCGCCGGCTCCCACGGTGCCACCGAGGGGGTGGGCCCGACCTCACGCCGTGTGGTCGTCGGGGGCGGTACCGCCGTCCTCGGGCTGGCGGCGTTGTGGACCGGCCTGATGGGCGGCACCGCCCGTCCCCTGGCCGTCGTCGGCGCCGGGTCGGCGGCGATCCTCGCCGGGTTGGCCGTCCTCGCCCCGGCGTTCGCCCGCCCGGCGGCGCGCCTCGTCGGCGCTCCTCTCGGCCGCCTGCTGGGCGAGCCCGCTTTCCTCGGGCGGGAGAACGCCATGCGCAATCCCCGGCGCACCGCCGCCACCGCCGCCGCCCTGATGATCGGGATCGGCCTCATCGGCGTGGTGGCGATCCTCGGGGCGTCGATGAAGGCGTCGGCCAAGAGTGCGGTGGCGAGGACCCTCAAAGCGGACTTCGTGGTCACCCCCGAGGGCGGGGGGAGCCAGGCCCGCGGCCTCCCGCCGGTCGTGGCCTCCCGCCTCCGCCAGCTCCCCGAGGTCCAGGTCGTCTCGCAGATCCGCGGCGGCCAGTGGGGGCTGGGAGGGCGGACGCAGACCCTCGTCGCCCTCGACCCCGCCACCCTCGCCGACGTCTACGCCCTCGACGAGGCGGCGCTCGAGGCGACCCGCCGGCTGGACGACAAGGGAGTGCTCGTCCGCGACACCGTCGCCGCCCGCCACGGGTGGCGCGTCGGCGACGAGGTGCCCATGACCTTCGCCCGCACCGGCACCCGCGCCTTCCGCGTGCGGGACACGTTCTCGGCCCCCACCGTGCGCAGCGACTACGTCATCTCCCTCGCCGCCTACGAGGCCAGCTTCGCCCAGCAGCTCGACCTGGAGGTCGACGTGCTCCTGGCGCCCGGCACGACCCCCGCCGCCGGGAGGGCGGCGATCGAGCGAGCCCTGGGCGACGCGCCGAGGGTGGCGGTGATGGACCGCTCGCAGGTGTTCGCGGCTCAGGCCGAGGAGGTCGACCGGATCCTCGTCCCGGTGACCGCCCTCTTGAGCCTGTCGGTGGCCATCGCCCTCCTGGGCATCGCCAACACCCTCTCGCTGTCGATCCACGAGCGAACGCGCGAGCTGGGCCTCCTCCGGGCCATCGGCATGGCGCGGCGCCAGCTGCGGTCGATGATCCGCTCCGAGGCCCTGATCGTGGCCTGCCTGGGAGCGGCGCTCGGCGTGGCCGTCGCCATGCTCTTCGGCTGGGCCCTCGTGGGGGCGATGCACGACCTGGGCGTGACCCGCCGGGTGTTCCCCGTCGGCCAGCTCCTCGCCCTGCTCGGTGCCGCCACCCTGGCCGGGCTGGTCGCGGGGGTCCTGCCCGCCCGGCGAGCGGCCAAGCTCGGCGTGCTCGACGCCGTCGCCGGCGAGTAGCGGACACCCGGGCCCGAGCCGGGCCTACGATCCGGGCGCCGATGCCGTCCCCCAACCGCGGGCCCAGGCCGGGGGTGATCTTCGACCTCGACGGAACGCTGGTCGACACCACCTACCTCCACGTCCTGGCCTGGTCGCGGTCGCTGCACGACGCCGGCGAACAGGCGGCGATGGCGTCGATCCACCGCCTCATCGGGATGAGCTCCGAGCGCGTCACCGCCGACCTCGTGGGCCGCCCCGACGATCAGGTGTCCGAGGGCCACGGCCGCCACTTCCGCCGCCTGCTCGACGACGTACGCGCCTCCCGGGGCGCCGCCGAGCTGCTGTCGGAGGTCCACCGGCTCGGGGCCGCCGTCGTCGTCGCCACGTCGGCCAAGGCCGACGACCTCGACGCCATGCTGGCGGCGGTGGGGGCGCCCGAGGGCGTCGTCGACCAGGTGGTGCACACCGCCGAGGTGGAGGAGAGCAAGCCGGCGCCCGACCTGCTCGAGCATGCGATCGACGTCGGAGCGCTCGACCGCGCCCGCTGCGTGGTCGTGGGCGACACGGTGTGGGACGTGGAGGCGGCGACCCGTTGCGGGCTGCCGTGCGTGGCCGTCCTGACCGGCGGGACGACGAAGGCGGAGCTGGAGGAGGCTGGGGCGGTCGCCGTCTACCGGGACCCGGCGGAGCTGCTCGAGCACCTGGAGGAGAGCCCGCTGGCCCGAGCGCTCCGATAGCTCCGCCGGCCGTGGAGCACCTGAAGTGGCCTCGGCGATGGCCCTCGCCGGCGCGGGAGGCAGGCATCCTGGGGGCGCCTGCGCACAGCCACGCGTCCGAACTGATCGGCCAAATGGCTGCTGAGAGCCACTTCCACGAACTGATCGGCCACGTGGCCACAGGAGCTACTCGCGGGAAAGCACCTGCCTTCCCCCGCACCAGTGGTGCTAGCACCACCCTCGCAGAGGCATGGCACCTTCATTGGAACGGGCCCTGAACTCTGGCTTCATTGAAACATGAGCGAGCTGGTCATCCGTGCGCCCCTCGCCCGCCTTCTGGTCCCCACACAGAAAGTCGACGTGGCCGTCGCGCCTTCGCCGACGCCGACGAGCGAGGCGGCGCCGGAGCCCACGGGGGTGGGGGCAGAGC
>DASZJY010000336.1:0-4922 GCA_035947635.1 Acidimicrobiales bacterium
GGCGCGTGGAGGCCCCCGCGGCTCGGTGATGATTCTTCGATCAGGCCGGCTGGTTGGCCAGCAGCCCGAGCTGGCCGAACAGCTCCAGCTGGTCGAAGTAGAAGTTGTGGCTCGAGATCTGACCGTCGCGGACGGTGGCCACGTCGCAGCCTCGCACCCGCACTCGCCGGCCCGTGGCCGGGACGGTCTCGGTCGGCGTCTCGATGGGCCCAGTGTTGGTACCCACCACCCAGCCCTCGTCCACAGCCGTGTCACCGGACTCGTGCGACGCCAGTTCCTCCCACTCGAAGTCGGGAAGGGCGACGCTCAACCGCCGCAGGTAGCCGAGGATGCCCTCCCGGCCCTTGATCTGGCCCTCGTCCGGCGTGGTGATGACCGCGTCGCTCGCGTACAGGCTCGCCAACCCCTCGAAGTCGTGCTTCCGCATGCAGTCGGTCATGCGGTCCATGAGTTCCCGTGCTTGGCCCATCGTCGCCTCCTTGGTCGGTTCCGGTGCGACCACTGTGACGGCGAAGGGTCGACGCCCGCATCGGGCAAACGCTGCAATTCCTGCCCCGATGCGCGTGGGTAATTCGGCGTAGGGCGGCTACACCAGGCCGTGCCTGTACGCGTAGGCGGTGGCCGCCGCCCGGGAGGTGAGCCCCAGCTTCGTGAAGATGTTGCTGATGTGGCGGGCCACCGTCTTCTCGCTGAGCACCAGCTCCGCGGCGATGGCCCGGTTGGTCATGCCGGTGGCCACCAGGGCGAGCACCTCGGCCTCGCGGCCGGTCAACCCGCCAGCGACGGGCGTCTGGCGGTCCTTCGACGGGGTGTCGCTGTCGAGGCTGGCGAGGTCGGGCGCCGCGCCCAGCTCCTGGAACGTGCGGCGGGCGGCGCCCGCCTCCAGGTTGGCGCCCTCGATGTCTCCCGCCGCCCGGCAGGCGGCGCTGAGCAGGACGCGGGCCCGAGCGACCTCGTAGGGGACGTCCAGGTCGAGCCACGCCCACATCGAGCGGCGCAGGGCCTCACAGGCCCGCCGGGGCTCTCCCTCGGCCAGCAGGACCGCTCCCTCGGCGTAGCTGGAGGCGGCGTGGAGGAACGGCGCCTTGAACACCGCCGTGAGCCGGGCCAGCTCCTCGGCCCCGGCCCGGGCGGCGGCCAGGTCGCCCGCAGCGAGCACGACGTCGACGTAGGCGGGCAGCAGCCGGGCCCGGAAGACGTCGAGGGGGGCCTCGTCGAGGGAGAGCCGGATGGCGGCCGCGGCGGCCTCCACGTTTCCCTGGGCCAGCCGGAGACGAGCCAGGCCGGGCTGGGGCACCCGGCCCCACTCGTGGGCCTGGCGGTAGGCGTCCTCGGCCTCTGCGAACTCGCCGCGCAGGCGGTGCAGCTCGCCCCGCTGGTACAGCGCCGCTCCCATGGCGGGCGTTCCCGCCAGCCGCTCGCAGGCCCGTCTCGCCTCCGCCTCGGCCGCCGGCCACGTCCCTGTGACCTGCATGATCTCTGCCCGGTGCACCAGGCATTGGCCCCGATAGGGCAGGCGGTCGGGCTGGGCGTCGCACCAGCTGCTGAGGGCCGCCGTCCACTCCTTGGCGCGGCGGAGGTCGAAGATCTCCCAGCACGACTCCAGCACGCCGCAGTAGACGAGCCCGGCCACGAGCGGCGACACCTCACCGGCGGTGACCGAGACCATGACCTCGTCGAACAGGGCCACGCCCTCGCGCATCTCGCCCAGCCAGGTGAGTGCCGAGCCCCGGCCGAGGCCGGCCATGGCCATGAGGTCGCGGTCGGCGAAGCGCTTGGCGATCCTGACGGCCTCGGTGCAGGTCGCGCACGCGGCGGCGGCGTCGCCGGCCTCGAACTGCTCCAGGGCCGTCGGTATCAGCAGGTAGCCATGCTCGACGCATTCCTTGCCGAGGTCTTCGAGCACGGTGGCCGCCCGGGCCAGCCACCCGCCGCCCGGACCCATCTGGCCCCGGTACATGAGAGTGAACCCCAGCCAGAAGGCGCAGCGCGCGGCCCTCGCCCTGGCGCCATCCCGGAGATGGGCGTGGTGGGCTCGGGCCCAGGCGTCGGCCGCCTCGTCCTCGCGGCCCAGGAAGTATGCGGCCAAGGCGAGGCGCTCCAGGTCGTTGGCGTCGAGGGCGTCCGTGGCGACGCCTGAGAGGAGCGAGTGGACGTCGGTCCACGCCTCCCGCTCGAAGGACTGGCGGGCGGCCCGAAGGGCGGCCTCGTCCGTGGTCATCGACGTGAACGTACCGCTCTCCCGCGGCCCCGGGCCCGCAGGACATGCCTAGACGTTTCGGACTCGAGGATGACCTCCTGGGTCCGCAGAATGTCGGCCCGTCGTCGTGCTGTCAGGTCCGGGTTCGTTCGCGACCACGCTCTGTTCAGTCGCCGGCCGAGGGTGCTTGATCTGGCTCAGGCCCCCACAGGCCCGCAGGCTGCGCCCCTTACTCGCCGGGACCGGGCCATGGCGATGTGAGGTCCTCGGCCAGGATCTCGTCGATTTGGCCCAGGGCGGCGGCCGTTCCCTCGTCCATTCCCATCGACACCAGCTGCTCCATCGCTTCCAGTGACGGGAACCGTGTTTCGATGGCCATGACGGTGCCTCCACCGTCGCCGTCGGCCAGGGTGACGACCATGGTCACGGTGGGCATGGCGTCATTCGGCGCGCCGCTGTCGTCGGCGAACCCGTCCTTGAACTCGAGCCGGTGCGGCGGATGTGCAGCCAACACCTGCCACCAGCCACGGGACTTGTCGCCGTCGGGTCCGGTCATGAAGTAGGTGACCCGGCCGCCGGTGGTGAGATCGTGGTCGACAACAGTGGCCGGGTAGGTCGGCGGCCCCCACCAGCGCTCGAGCTGCCGCGGGTGCGCCCACAGCTGCCACGCTCGCTCGACGTCGGCGTCGAGCTGGGCGGTGATGGTCATGGTCAGGGTCTCAGGATCCTTGCGGATGCTGTGACGGTCATGCGGTCGGTCCTCCAGTGTGCTCGCTGGCGAGGGTCTCGCCGATCCGATCGATGCGGCCCCGCCAGACGGCTTCCAGCTGTTCGAGCAGTCGGTAGGCCTTTCGGATGGTGTCGACGTTGCCGCGCACGAGCTGTTCCCGGCCCTGGCGTTGCTTGGTGACCAGCGCTGCCCCCTCCAGCACGGCGACGTGCTTCTGCACGGCAGCGAAGCTCATGGGATAGCGGCGGGCCAGGGAGGACACGGAGTGCTCGCCCTCGAGGGTGCGCAGGACGATGTCGCGACGGGTGGCGTCGGCGAGGGCATGGAACACCCGGTCAGCGCTGTTGTCGGCAAGCTCTACAACCATCTAGTTGTAGGTACGCTCCGCTGGCGGCGCAAAAGTTCTCGTGGGACCGGCTCGCGTTTGGGGTGCGGTCGCCTAAGGGTTGATTGTCGAGGCCCAGGACACGATGTGATCCGGGTGGATGCGACCAGTCGTGTCAGGAGTCGACGACCGTGCTCCCCGGCACGCCGGGTCAAGCCTCCATCGTTCGCGCGTGGCTGAGGGTGCCTTCGACGTGGTCGAGGAACACGTGTAGCTCATGGCCATCGAGCACGGCAGGGTGACCATGCCGAAGTTCGACGGCTGCGTCGATCAAGGACGGCTCTCGCCATCGTGCCCGTGCCCACGTAGCCCCATCGAGCTTTGAGCCGAGGGCGTCCTCGACGGCGAAGCGCCATGCTCTGCTGGCATTGAGGACGGAGGAGAAGCCGAGCCGCTCGTGCGTGCGGTTCCAGCGCATGGATTCGACCAGCACCTCGAGCAGTATCGATCGCGAAACGTCGGCGAAGACCTCGCCGGCTGACGGGCCGGAGATGACAACGCCGTGCCGTTGCGCGATCGCTCGGTCGAGCACGAACCAGAACCGCGGCTGCTCCTCGTCATCGAAGTGGACCGTCCGAACCATCCGCGGTCCGCCGTTCAGGTTCACCTCGAAGTCGCCGCCGATGGGTGGGCTTGCCGCCACCCCCCGGCGGTAAAGCGTGAACTCAAGGCCACGCGCCGGGCACGGCGAGACTGCGTCGAGGAGGGTCTCGACGACTTTCTGCTTCTCGGCGTCACCGAGCTGACCTCGGGACACGGCGACGATATCGATGTCGCTCTCCCCGGAGACGTAGCCACCCAGCGCGACAGAACCAACGAAGTACACGCCGACCAGCTCCTCGCCGAGTACGTCACGCAGCCGCCCGGCTGCGACCCGCCCGAACTCGGCAACGTCGTTCGGAACCACACGCTCATCCTTCCCGCGTCACACCCCCTGAACGCCGGGTTCCGGGCGCACTGTGACGAGTTCCAGCCGTGCGCGTGGAGGACTGCCCTAGTGCCGCCGAACGGGGGTTGAACCTAGAGAGGCTCGACTCGGAACCGTTCGTCCTCCTCCACAAGGAGCACGCCGTCCCCCTTTGACATCGGCGACACCGCCTCGCCCGTGAGGCCGAGAACCGCGGCCTCGTTCGTGGGGCTGTGCCCGACGACGAGGACCCGCCCTCCGTCGGCGAGGCGCCCGAACACCCGGCGGAGCCCGGAACTCAGCTCGGCTGAGTCCTGCTCCACGAGTTCGGGATCGGCGGCGCGCAGCGCCTCGATCTCTCCACTGCCGGCGTCTTGGTAGGCAGCCTTCCATCGGTCCTCGACCTTGGAGCGCAAGCCCTCCTCGACCACCACACCACCGGGCACCTTCTCGCCCAAGGCGGCCAGGAAGCACCCGAGCGTTTGGGTGGCCCGCTGAGCTCCCGTGGAAACGAGCAGGTCGTAGCGGCCATGAAGGGTGGCACCGATCTCGAGGGCCCGACGCACCCCTTCAGCCGAGAGGGCGTCGTCATCGTCGTCGGTGTGCCGTCTGAGCTCGAGATACTTCGCCATGCTTTCCTCCCTCGGCAACAACCCCCGTTCCGGCTCCAGGCTAGGGGGACCATGGCAACGACCGAGGA
>DASZJY010000337.1:0-2275 GCA_035947635.1 Acidimicrobiales bacterium
GGCGCCGCTCGTGGGGCCGGCCCGAACGGCGTGATCGACCACCCAACCGACCACGCAACTGAACGGCCGACCGAACGTCGTCGCTACGACATCCACGGCGCCGCCGTCGAGGTCGCCTCCGCCGATGCGGCTCTCCTCCAGCTGCTCGACGGCCGCCTGCTCCCGTTCGCCACGGCCGACGCCGGATCGGTCGCCGCGGTGACGTTCCGCTTCCTCACCTCGCCCGAGGGACCGCCCCCTCGGGCGGCGGCAGACGTGGGACGCCCGGTGTACGACCTCCGCTCGGGCCACGTCCTCTACTTCGAAGATGGCGACGTCATCAACGTCGAGCACGAGGGAGTCACCATGGTCGCCGACCTGGGTGCCGGCCTGGTGGAGACGTGGGTCGGCGACGCCGACCATCGGGCCCGCTGGCTCGCGACGCACCCGTTCTTCACCCTTGCGATCCTCGAGGTGCTGAAGCGCCGTGGCCTCCACAGCGTGCACGCCGCCGCCTGCGCGGCCGACGGGGGGAGCGTGCTGCTCGTGCCCGGCCAGAGTGGGGCGGGGAAGACGACGCTGGCTCTGGCCCTCGCCCGCGCCGGGCTGGGTCTCCTCGGTGACGACACAGTCTTCCTGGCTGAGCGGGAGTCCACCCTGCAGGTCCTCGGCTTCCCGGACGAGGTCGACGTCACCGACCAGACAGCGAGCCTGCTGCCCGAGCTCTCCCACCTCCTCGAACGGCCGAAGCCGCCGGGGGCGGTGAAGCACCGCCTTCGGGCCGAAGAGGTGTACGAAGCGAGGTTGGTCGGCTCCGGCCGGCCGACCGCGCTCGTGTTCCCGGAGGTCGCCGGGTGCGAGGACAGCACCCTCGTCCCGATGTCGCCCGACGACGCCCTCATGGAGCTCCTCCCCAACGTCCTGCTCACGGAGGCGTCGTCGTCCCAGTCCCACCTCGACGCCCTCGGGCGGCTGGCCTCCGGCGTCCCGTCGTACCGCATGACCGTGGGAACGGACCTCCATGGCGCGGCCACCCTCCTGGCCACGGTCGCCTCTACGTGAACGGCGCGATCGGACACCGCCCGGGCCGAGGCGGCTACGATGCGCCAGTTCTCGACAGGAGGCGGCAATGAGCAAGAGGCGCTACGTCAAGCCGCAGCTACGACGGCTCGGGCTGCTGCGGCGGTTGACCAGGTACACGTTCTGAGACAGACCGGTCGACCAGGCCGACGGTAGGACTGGCCGATCGGACGACGATGGCGGGCGGCGGGCGGCGGGCACCGCTCGGAGGTTGAGCGGCGGGGGAGGCGGAGTGGCGGCGAAGACCACTGCAACACGTCGCGCCGCGGCGCGAGCCGGGACGAAGACGGTTCGCGTGTGGGAGGACGATCCCCTCGCCACCGCTGCCGTGCCCATCGAGCGCCCGGTGCCGAAGCTGCCGACGGGGCGGATGAGGGTGACGATCGACGTGGCCGCGCCGCCGGCCAAGCCCTACGAGCCCGGCACGCCGGAGTTCCGTTACTGGGTGGCGGTGGAGGCCCTCAAGCGGGTGGTGTCGTTCTGGTCGCCGCTGCTCCCGAGCGGAACGACCTGGCAGCAGGGCAACACCCTTCCCGTGCGCCTCGACGCCGGCGACCGGCTCAACGCGCTGTACAACCGGGCGAGCCTGGTGTTCTTCCACGCGACCGTCGAAGGCGTGACGATCTTCACGGGGGAGAGCCCCGACGTGCTCGCCCACGAGGTCGGCCATGCCGTGCTCGACGCCGTGCGCCCGCAGCTCTGGGACGCCATGAGCCACGAGGTCGCGGGCTTCCACGAGTCGTTCGGCGACATCTCCGCCGTGCTGACCGCCCTGCAGCTGCCCACCGTACGGCAGCGCTTCGTCGCCGAGACCACCGGGCGCTACCGGGCGTCCCGCGTCTCACGGGTCGCCGAGCAGCTCGGCTGGGGTGTCCGCCAGCGCCAACCGTGCAGCGTGGAGCCCGACTGCCTGCGCAACGCCGTCAATTGCTTCGCCTACCAGCCGCCCGACCAGCTCCCGCTGTTGGCACCGGCGTCGACGCTCTCGTCCGCGCCGCACTCGTTCTCCCGGGTCTTCACCGGGGCGTTCTTCGAGGCCTTCGCCGGGATGCTGGTCACCTTGAGCCTCCAGCCGACGGCCGACCACGTGCTCCAGGCCAGCGCCGACGCCGGCCGCCTCCTGGTTGCCGCCGTGCGGACCGCACCCATAGCGCCGGCGTACTACGCCCAGGTCGCCGGGCACCTGCTGGCCGCCGATCGAACCCTCTTCGCCGGC
>DASZJY010000338.1:0-9593 GCA_035947635.1 Acidimicrobiales bacterium
GGCGCCCGAAAGTTCCTACGATGCCGAGCAATATCCCGTCGTGGCGAACTTCTGGACGGTGACGGCTGTCGGCGACGTGATGATCGAGACGCCTAACGCCGACGGCGTTCGGATGGGGGTCGACACCTGGCACCTCGAAGCCGGTAGCGGTTCCGAGATGGAGACGATCATGGGGTCCACGGAGAGGTCCTCGTCCTGCGAGACGATCGTCTGCGTTCCGGGGGCCGAGGCCGAGCACCGCGCTCTCTAACGCAAGGACGTTCCACCCCGCACGACGTGAGCCGCGCGCCGGCGTCTCCGGGAATCTCGTGGTGAAAGTGATGCGAGCGTGCGCCGCTTTACAGAACGTCGCACAGGCGAACGCGCACGTACATCTCTCACTCATCCCTGCGCAGTGTCGGCGCGGTCCAGGGTCCGCCCAGACGCTCCCGGCACGCTTCGGGTGTTCCAGTCCCGGGCGATCGTCATGAGGCCATCGCCTTCGAGCACACGGCGGACGGCTTCCCGCACCAGCTTCCCGCTCGTCCTCGCTCCGCACGCCCCAACCGAGCTGGCCGGCGGGCCTCCCCTGCTCAGCCAGCTCCAGGTGCTTCCGCCGCACGCGCCGGCTGCGGTCCTCCGACTCCTTCCGGGCGACGGCCCCTACGATCCGCGCTGACAGCCGCCCGTCCGGCGTGGTGAGGTCGTAGTCCCCTCCGGTGACCACGGCCAGGTTGACCCCACTGCGCTCGACGAGATCGATGAACGCCTCGAGTTCCTTGGGTGAGCGGTGCAAGCGGTCGTTGTGCCAAGTGACGATCGCATCGATGCTGCCCGACTCGACGGCAGCCAACATTCGCTCGTAGGCCCGTCGAGGCTTCCGCCGCAGGCGGATGTGTCGTTGTCGCAGAACACCTCGATGACCTCCCAGCCCCGAGCCAGGCAGTGCGCTTCGCAGTCGGCCCGCTGGCGATCGGCGCCGGCGCGCTGGCCGCTCGGGTCCGAGGAGATCCGGGTGTAGACGCCTGCCTTGACGGCAGGCGGGGACTGCCTTCGAGCAGGCCGTCATGGGCCGCCTCCTGAACGAGCGGTGTGTAGACATCGACAGCACACCGCCCTCCGGCGTTTCGCTCCCCCCTTAGGGGGGGAAGTGCTCAGCCATCGCCCGTGCAGCCGCACTGTCGTCACGATGGCGGCGGGTCGTCGCATCCGCCTTGTGGGCCAGCGCGGCCTGGACCGTCCTCAGCTGGACGGCGTCGGTCGAGCACATCCTCTATGGGGCGGTCGCGTCCGTCCTCGCCGCCTTCGCAGTCAGCCCGCTCGGGCCGACGGCCCGACCGTGGGTGCTGGCCGACCTCCGTCGCCTTGGACGCATGGTGACTCTCGCCGCCCTTGCGCTGGTGCGGATCGTCCGTGCCAACGTGGTGCTGGCCCGCCGGGTCTGGTCACCGTCGCTTCCGCTCCGCTCGGGCATGCTCGTGTTCCCGACGAAGATGAGGAGCGACGGGTCGGTAACGGCTGTCGCCCTGGTCAGCTCGGTGATCGTCGACAACCAGCTCGTCGACCTCGAGCCCGGTCGCTTCCAGTACCACGCCATCTGGGTCGACTCGACGGACCCTGAGGACGCCTACGAGGCCATCAACGGGCCGCTGGAGCGACTGCTGCGCCCCCTCGACCCCGGGTCGAGCGATGGATGACTTCATGGGATGGGTGGCGGTCTGCGAGGTGGCCATCATCGGCGTCGTCCTCGTCCGCCTCGCCCTCGGGCCCACCGTGTCCGACCGGGTCGTCGCCCTGAACACCGTCTCCGCGCAGGCCACCCTCGCGCTGTTCTGCTACGCCGCGTTCGCGGACCGCGGCCTGTACGTCGACCCGGCGCTGTGGCTGTCGAGCTTCAGCTACCTCGGCACGATCGTCTGGTCGCGGTATCTCGAACGGGGCCTGTTGTGAAGGACGTGCTCGTGGTCTTCCTCGCCGTGAGTGGCCTCTTCTTCTCCCTCTCGGGCGCGGTCGGCCTCGTGCGCATGCCCGACCTCTACTGCCGCATCCAGTGCTCCACCAAGAACGTGACCATGGGCGCCCTCCCCCTCCTCCTCGCCGTCGTCGTCGAGAAGGGCGTGGTGTCCGCCTTCGGGAGCCGGGCGCTGCTCGTCGCCTTCCTGCTCTTCGTCATCAACCCGCTTTCGGCCCACGCCCTGGCGAGAGCCGCCTACCGCACCGGCATCCCCATGTGGCCCGGCGCGGTCGTCGACCAGGCGCGGGCTGGCCGCCGCGAGCAGTGACGGCCTTCTGGGCCCTCGACTTCCTCTGTCTCGCGGCAGTCCTCGCCGCCGCCGTCCTGGTCGTGCGGCTCGAGAACCTCAATGCGTCGGTGATGGCGTTGTCTGCCGTCGGGACAGTCCTCGCCCTCCTGTTCGTCGTCCTCGACGCGCCCGACGTCGCCCACTCCCAGGTGGTGGTCGGCGCCATCGCCCTTCCCGTCCTCTATCTCCTGGCCATCGGGAAGGCCCGGGTCGTCTGTGAAGACTCCTCCGGGCTCGGGGAGGAGGGTGGTCACGAGGAGCCGCCGGCATGACTACGAGCGGGTCGCTCACCCGCCATCGTGTGGCGGCCGCTGCCGTCGTCGCCGGCACCGCCACGTTCCTCGGCGGCGCCTTCGTTGACCTGCCCACGGAGACGGCCGAGCTTCCCGGCATCGCGCGCGACGCCATCACCTCGGCCATTCCCGACTGGCACGACCCCGAGGTGGTCAGCGTCGTCGTCTACGGCACCCGGGGCTTCGACACGTTCGGGGAGACCTTCCTCCTCCTGGCCGCGGTCGTCGGCGTCATCGTCGTGTGCCGCGGCAGGGAGCGACGCCGGGTCTTCCTGCAGGAGGAGCGACTCGGACGCCGCGAGCAGGCGGAGGCGAGACGGGCGCGGGGAGAGGCACGGCGCGGGCGACGACGGCAAGAAGTCGAGCACGCCGAGGACATCGAGCAGGGTCAGGCGGAGGATTCCGGCGAGGGCGACGCCGGGATCGGCGCTCGGGGCCATGTTTCCGCGCCGGCGATGACCGTCGTGGTCAGGACTGCCGCCCGCCCGCTCCTCCTGGTGCTCGTCGTGGCCGGCGCGTACCTCCTGGCCCTGGCCTTCACCCCCGGGGGCGGCTTCCCGGCGGGCGGCGTGCTCGCGGGCGTGGTGTTGCTGGCGTACGTTGCCTACGGCTACCGAGCCGTGCGAAGGGTCGTGCGCCCGGCCCTGCTGGAGGCGTTCGAGTTGGCCGGCGCCGCCGCCATCATCGCCATCGAAGTGGTGGGCTTGGTGCTGAAGGGCTCGATGTCGGCGAACTGGCTGCCCATCGGGCAGGAGAAGACCTTCTTCGGAGGGGGCATCCTCCCCGCTTTCTCGGCCGCCGAGTTCGTAGAGGTCGCAACCGGTGTGCTGATCGCGGTGTTCAGCCTCCTA
Organism: Acidimicrobiales bacterium; assembly: GCA_035947635.1. Classification (GTDB taxonomy): domain Bacteria; phylum Actinomycetota; class Acidimicrobiia; order Acidimicrobiales; family AC-14; genus DASZJY01. The sequence continues at coordinate 3,427 of DASZJY010000338.1, forward strand.
GCTATGGAGCGGGAGTGGACGGAGGCGGACCAGGAGGAAGCCGGCGCTGAGCGCAACGCGGGCGAGGCCACCGCGTGATCGCCGTCAACTACCTGGCCGCGGCCGCCCTGTTCTGCATCGGGCTCTGGGCGGTGCTGACCCGGCGCAACCTGATCAAGATCGTCATGGGCCTCTCCCTGATGGAGTCGTCCATGTACCTCTTGCTGGTCTCCATGGCCTACCGCAAGGGCGGGACGGCCCCGGTGCTGCTCGACCTGCCCGAAGGCAGATCGGTCGACAGCGTTGTCCAAGGAGCCGCCGCCGACCCCGTCCTCCAGAGCTTCTGTATCACCGCGGTCATCATCGGCGTGGCCGTCACCGGGGTCTTCCTCGCCGTGGTCGTACGGGTGGCCGAGCACTACCGCACCCTCGACGCCGACGATGTCCGTGTCATGCGCGGGTGAAGCCGGCCCTGTGAGGCCCTATCGAACCGGTGATGTCGAACACGGTCATGGGCGTGTTCACCGTGAGCGGCTCGACGAAGGGTTTCAACCATGAGCGAGGCGGCCATGGCCTCCGCCTTGCCGCTGGCCGTGGCCATCCCCATCGGAGGGGCGGTGCTCGCGCCCTTGGCCGGGCGCATCTCGGGCCGCAGCGCATTCGCCATCGCCGTGGCGGCGCTGGCTGGGTCCACCGGCGTGCTGGCGTGGGTGGCGCCTACGGTCTTCCGGGGCCGCATCTTGTCCCACTTCCTCGGCAACTGGCGCCCGACCAACGGGCGGGCGCTCGGTATCGCCTTCGCGGCCGACCCGTTCGGGATGGTGTTCGCCCTCGCCGCCTCCGGTGTCGGGCTCCTGTTGGTCCTCTTTGCCCTCTCGGAGCTGGGCGACCTGGGCGGGCACGAGCTCGGGAACTTCGCGTGCCTGTTCCTTCTCCTGGTGGCCGGGCTCATCGGCGCCGCCCTGACGGCGGACCTGTTCAACCTCTTCGTCTGGTTCGAGGTGTCGGCCCTGGCCAGCTACGCCCTGACCGCGTTCTTCCTCGAGCGGCCGCTCGCCCTGGAAGCGGCCTTCAAGATGCTCGTGCTGACGACCCTCGCGAGCTTCGCCGTCTTCCTGGGCTCCGCCCTCGTGTACGGCGACCAGGGCGGCCTCAACCTGGCCCAGCTCCAGCGGTCGCTGGCGGATGCCGCGCCCGGGCCGGCCGCGGTCGTCGCTCTCGGCCTGCTGATCGGCGGCTACGCCACGAAGGCCGGGCTGGTCCCGTTCCACACCTGGCTTCCCGACGCCCACACGGCCGCCCCCGGGCCGGTGTCGGCGCTCTTCTCCGGCCTGATGGTCAACCTCGGGATCGTCGCCGCCGGACGCCTGGCCTTCCTCGTCTTCGACGCCTCCGAGGTGCCCGTGCTGGGCCTGCTGACCGCGCTGGGTGTGGCGTCGGGGCTGGTGGGCGCGGTGATGGCGCTGTTCCAGGACGACCTCAAGCGCCTCCTGGCGTTCGACACGGTGTCGCAGATGGGTGTGCTGGCGCTCGCCCTCGGGACCGGGACGTACGCCGGGCTGGCCGGCGCCACCTACCACCTCGCCAACCACGCGCTCTTCAAGGCCCTGCTCTTCCTCTGCGCGGGAGCCATCGTCCACACGCTCGGGGTCGAGCGCCTCTCGGAGATGGGCGGGCTGGCCCGACACAAGCGGGCTGTGGCCGCCGCCTTCGTCGTCGGTGTCGCCGCCATCGTCGGCGTCCCCCCGTTGAACGGTTACTTCTCGCTGGCGCTGATCCACGAGGGCGTGAAGGAGGCCCACACCTCGCTGCTCCTCGTCGTCCTCGGGATCGTCGAGGTGCTGACGACCGCGGCCCTGGCCCGGGCCGGCTGGCTGGCCTTCTTCCGCCGACGGGAGGAGCCCTACGAGGACGAGCGCCCGCTGGCGCGGGGGATGGTCGCCGGCCTCGTCGGCCTGGGCGCCTTGTGCCTCGCCTTCGGGCTGGCGGCCGGGCCCTTCGTGAGCCGCATCGCCGCGCCTGCGGCCGCCTCCCTGCTGGAGGAGCGCGCCTATGCCGCGGCCGTCCTCGACGGCGCCGGCGACCTGGAGGTCGACGACCTGCACCCCCACTTCTGGACGTTCTCGGAGCTGGGCTCCGTCGCCGTGGTGCTGGTGCTCGGCCTTCTCCTCGCCCGGGTCGTCGTGCGGGCGCGGGCCGAGCCCGGGCCGGTGACCGCCCTGAGGGCGCTGCACAACGGCTCGGTGAACGACTATGCGGCCTACGCCGCCGGAGGCCTGGTGGCCGTCATCGCGGTCCTGCGTCTGGCCTGAGCGTGGTGCTGGGCGGGATCTGAGCCGCCCTGACGCCGCAGGGCGCGAGTTCCTCAAGGTGTGGGCCCTGACGGCATCACGGGGGAGGCCACCGCCCGGCTCCCTGCCGCTCGCTCGCTGCTTCAACAGACGGCTCCCGTGCGAGGCGTCGGAAAGCGGAACGCTGGACGGAACGCGACGGGCTCGGCGAAATCGGCGCGCGTGCACAGGCAGGCCTGTCGCGTAAGACCCGTCCGGTGAATAGTGCCGGTGATGGGGGATGCGGTACACGGCGTCCGATGCGTCATCTGGCCGCCCCGAGCCGCCGACGGCAACCGTCGCGGGCGGAGGCTCGGAGGCGAGGTCCGGCGCACTGCCTCCTGCGCCCACAGAAACACCATTCATGGGCGGATGCCGATCTCCAGGGTCCATTGCGGCTGGCGTCCCGATCGGCGATCTGGTCCCACGACGCCGCCACCAGGTGTCCCAGAACGTCGCCCGGACGCCGGGTTGCGGCTATCCCGTACGCCGGCTGGGTGAGACACACGCCACGAGCTGGCCCAGCGGGGTGGTCCTCTTGCCCAGGCGTGAGAGGCCACGTGGACCCGCACTCCTCCGGCACCAGTGCAGCGCGAGGTAACCGGTCACGATCCCTCCCGGCGCCTACGGTCGGACTGGAGGACTTCCGGCCGACCGCTCGCTTGCCCCCTAAGGTGCCGATGTTCTCGGCGCGCGCTGACACCGTTCGTCGGAGGGCGACCGAGCCGGGCCAGGAACTGGCGCGGGCAGGATGTGCACGTTGCCGACGAGAGGAAGGGGCGCTTGTGTCCGACGACAAGAGAGACGTTCTCGCCGCCGCCGTCGACGCCTGGAACGCAGGTGACGGAGAGGAGTACCTCAAGTTGTACGACCCGTCGATCGTCCATCACGGCCTTGCGCCTGAGCCGTTCGACCAAGTGGCCAACCGCGGGTTCTACGAGGCGCTCTGGGTGGCATTCCCGGGCGCGCAACTGAACATCGATGACACGATCAGTGAGGCTGACCGGCTCGCCCTCCGCTTTCACCTCGTCGGCGAGCACAAGGGCGAGTTCATGGGAGTTCCAGCGACAGGACGCGCCTTTCGCCTGAACGCCCAGACGATCATGCGGTTTCGGAATGGGCGGGTCGTCGAACGTTGGACGACAGGCGACACCCTCGGACTCCTCACCCAACTCGGAGCGCTCCCGGGGCCAAGCGCCTGAAGCGCAGGGTCCCCAGAGGTGCGCGGTTCGGTCGCTCATCTTCGACCACGTCGGGGTGGGTCGTCCGCCGACGGGCCGCACGGCTTCGGCACGAGCGCAGGACGACACAACGCTCGAGGCGAGCGATGGCACGCCCACCTCACGCGAAGCCGCTGTTCGAAAGAGGGCACTGCGGCCCGGGGACCGCCCTTAGCTCGCGCCTCGAGCATGTCAGCTCGCCGAACGCCCCTGACCCCTCCCGAACGAGCTGGCCGGTCAGGCCTCTGCGGGGAGCGGCTCGAATCTGCATGGCAGTGAGCCCCGAGGGCGGAGGGCCAAGTCAACTTCGATGTCGGGAACGTCGAGCGGTGAACGGAGGCGATAGCGGCGTGCGAGGGCGGCGACGGCGACCACGAGCTCTGCCATGGCCAAGTGCTCCCCGATGCAGGCCCTCCGCCCGCCGGCGAAAGGAAGATGGGTGTAACCGGCCCGCCTGCGGGCCTCGCCGGCGTGGGCGGTGGCCGCGAAGCGCTCGGGCGAGAAACGAGAGGGGTCGGCCCAGACCGTCGGCCGGTGGTGGATTCCCCAGATGTTCACCGCCACGATACGGCCCTTCTCCACCGGATAGCCGAGCAGCTCAGTGTCCTGAGCGGCACGACGGACAACGGTGTGCGCTGGTGGGTACAGGCGCATCGCCTCGTTCACCACGTGGTGTGTGTAGGGAAGCTGGTCGATGTCGTAGTCGTCCGCTGCACCGTCACCGGCAGCTTCGAGGGCCTCGGCGCGCACCCGCTCCTGTACCTCTTGGTGGCGGCCGAGGAGGTACAGCGTGAACGCCAGGGCGCTGCCGGTGGTCTCGTGGCCGGCGATGAGGAAGATGATCGCCTCGTCGCGCACGTCGTCGTCACTCAGCCCCTCGCCGGTTTCGGGATCGCCGGCGGAGAGGAGCCGGCTCAGCAGATCGTTCCCGTGAGCCCCTTGGGCACGGCGGTGAGCAATCAGACCGTCGGCGAGGTCCCAGACCACGCGGCGAATCCGCTCCGCTCGACGGTTGGCGGGCGAAGGCCACCAGTGCGGGCTTCGGAGAGGCGCCAGCGACCGACGCTTGAGGTGCTCACCCAGGGATGGGAGCACCGTCCGCAGGATCGGCGCCGCCTCGACGATGTCGTCGCCGAAAACCGTGTGGCCGAGCGCGTGCAGGGCGTAGCGCATGGCCAGCTGGTGGAGGTCGATGGCACGGTCGGCGACGGCGTCGGCCTCGCACCAGGACACCAGGTCCGCCGCCGCGGCTGCGACGGTGTCCAGATGGGTGCTCACCGCTCGACGGGTGAACAGCGGCTGCACGATGCGTCGGTCGCGTCGCCAGCGCTCACCCTCGCTGACCAAGAGCCCGTCGCCCAGAAAGTGACGGAACTCGCCGATGACGGGGGCGTCCTTGATGTAGTGGGCGGAGTCGGCCGCCAGGACCTGGTGGGCACCTTCGGGTGCGAACACGGCATCGAAGGTGAAGCCGATGCCCGGTGGGCCGACGCGGAAGCGGGCGATGTCGCCGTAGGCGCCCATCGCTCGGGCGTAGGTACCCAGCTGGTCGCGCTGCAGGTCGCGAGCGGAGCCCAACAGCAGCGAGCCGGGTGCGGACGGTGGGACCGGCGGCACGGCGCGCGAGTCTCGCGCTTCGATGGCTGAGTGTCCCGGCACATGGCCGCGCTGCTGACGCCGCGGCGAAACCGCGCCTCGGGGCTCTCCCGTTCGACACCCTGGCCTCCCGAGCCATCGAAGGAAGGTCGAGTTCCCGAGTGCCGGCGACCGCATCGTCGTCCCGGAGAAGGTCGCGTCTCCTGCCCGACGCACCGGTTCGGCACGGTTGCAGCGCGAGGTAACTCTCCCAGGGCGCAGGTACGGTGGGCACCACATGATCGGCCCCGCGCCAGTACCCCTCGAGCGCCTTACCGCTCAGCTGCGCGAGCTCTATCGCCAGCGGGATGAGCTGATGCGGAGCGCCGGCACGGTGCCCACGCTGCCTGAGGAAGTGTCGGCTGTCGTCGACCGCTACGACCGCCTGCTCGTCGACGCCGCGGTGATGCTGGACGTGGACATCCCCCCTGACGCTCGCTCCTCGATCGACCCGGCGCGGTTGACCCACCACGGTCGCATCCACCTGGAGGAGGGTTTACGTGCTGCTGGCCTTGACGTCCGAGACGTTGAGCGGTGATGCCGTAGCACCTTCTGAGGCCCCGAATTCCGCACCATCTGGAATCCCAGTCGGCCCACTTCGGCGCCCTGTTGGACCCCGGGGCTGAGGAGCCTGATGGCCACATCGCGGTCCAGGCGCAGGTCTCCCCGCTCGCAGGTCCCCCATGTCGCCGCGGCCGAGCACTCGCCGACCGCCTGGCGCCCGGCCAGCGTGAAAGCGGCAGCGTGCCTGACCGCACGTCACGCTCTTGCCTCACAGCGTCGATGCGCCTGGGCGCATCCCAATCTCAACGATCACGGGCCAGCGCCCAGCGCCTCGTGATACAGCCGATTCGGCCCGCCGACGCGATGAACCCCGGGCGACGTTGCCCGGGGTTCATCGTTGCCAGTTTCGAGAAGGGTGCTCAGAAGCCTCGCCGCACAACCTGGCGGCGGGCCACCGGGGGCTCCTCGACGTAGCCGTCGTCCACCATCGGGCGGGGAC
>DASZJY010000339.1:0-4082 GCA_035947635.1 Acidimicrobiales bacterium
CTCGTGGTAGCCAGCGGACCGGCCCGCTCGCACAGGGCGCGAGGCACGACGTGGTCGGGACACCGGACTCCCACGGTGGCCTCGTCCTCCCCGAGGTCGGCGTCGAGGTCGGGACGGCTGGGCAGCACGATCGTCAGCGGGCCCGGCCAGAAGCGCCGCATGAGCCTCATCGCCCCGTCGGGGATCCCGGTGGCCAGGAGGAGCACCTGCTCCAGCCCCGACACCAGCACCGGCAGGTTGACCTCGCGGGGGCGCAGCTTGGCGGCGAAGAGACGGTCGGTGGCGCCGGGCCGGAACGGGTCGACCGCCAGCCCGTAGACCGTGTCGGTGGGGATCCCAACTGGCCACCCCGCCGACAGAGCCCTGACCGCCTCGACGAGGGCCTTGTCGGGGGGAGGATCGCCGAGCGCCGGGAGCAGCGTGGCTGTCACCGGTCAGGCCCGCGCCACGAGGACTCGGGGCCTGCCCGCCAGGTCCGGTCGCACCTCGCTCGAGCCGAAGCCGGCGGCCCGGGCACGCTCGCGGGCCCTCTCGGCCTGCCACGGCGCGATCTCGACCACCAGCACCCCCGAAGGCGTCAGCCACTCGAGGGCGCCGACCAGGATCGACTCGATGGCCTCCAGGCCGGTGGGGCCGGCCCGCAGGGCGTCGACCGGCTCCCAGTCGGTGACCTCGGGGGGGAGCACCTCGCCAGTGGCGACGTAGGGGGGGTTGGAGACGGCGAGGTCGACCCTCCCCCGGAGCTCGGCCGGGAGGGCGTCCCACCACGATCCCTGGACGAGCCGCACCCGCGGCGCCGTCCGGCTGCCCAGGCCGGCCAGGTTGGCCCGAGCCACGGCCAGCGCCTCGGCTGAGGAATCGGTGCACCAGACCGTCGCCCCCGCGACCTCTTCGGCCACCGACAGCCCGAGGGCGCCCGAGCCCGTGCCCAGGTCGACGACGACCGGGCGGTGGTCAGCCCGCCGCCGCAGCTCGGCCAGGGCCACCTCCCCCACGACCTCGGTCTCTGGACGGGGGATGAGCACCCGCCGGTCGACGAGGAGCTCGAGCCGGCGGAAGCGCCACCGCCCGAGCACGTACTGCAGCGGCTCACCGCCAGCCCGCCGCCCGACCATCCGCTCGACGAAGGCGACCCCCCGCGTCGTCGCCGCCTCGTCGATGTGGAGCCACAGCTCGGCGCCCTCCCAACCGGTCGCCCGCTCCAGCATCCACTGAGCCTCCCGGACCGACCCGAGCCGGGCCTCAGCCTCCCGGAGCACCCAGCGCCAGGACTGCACCGCGGTGTCCGGCCCCGGCGACGACGGCGGCACGCTCGGTCACCCGGCCTCGGCCAGCTGGCGGGCCCGCTCGTCGGCCACCAGGGCGCTGGTCAGCTCGTCGAGCTCGCCCAGCAGGACCCTGTCGAGCTTGTGCAGCGTGAGGCCGATGCGGTGGTCGGTGACCCGGTTCTCCTTGAAGTTGTACGTCCGGACCTTCTCCGACCGCCCTCCGGCGCCGATCTGCCCGCGCCGGGTCTCCGAGAGCTCGGCCGCCCGCCGGTCCTCCTCGAGCTTGAAGAGGCGGGCGCGCAGCACCTGCATGGCCTTGGCCCGGTTCTGGATCTGGCTCTTCTCGTCCTGCATGGCGACCACGATCCCGGTGGGGACGTGCGTGACCCGCACGGCCGAGTCGGTGGTGTTGACCGACTGGCCCCCCGGGCCCGTCGACCGGTAGACGTCCACCTTGAGGTCGGCCTCGTCCACGTGGACGTCGACCTCCTCCGCCTCGGGGAGCACGCTCACCGTCGCCGCGCTGGTGTGGACGCGGCCCTGGGACTCGGTGACCGGCACCCGCTGCACCCGGTGAGGGCCGGCCTCGTGCTTCATCGCCGTCCAGATGCCGTCGCCCCGCAGGATGAACGTGATCTCGTTGACGCCGCCCCTGTCGGAGGGGTCGACATTCAGGACCTCGAGCTTCCACCCCCGCCGCTCGGCGTAGCGGTTGTACATCTCGAACAGGTCCTTGGCGAAGAGGTTCGCCTCCTCGCCGCCCTCCGCTCCCCGGATCTCGACGATGACGTTCTTGTCGTCGTTGGGGTCTCGCGGCAGGAGCAGCGTCCGCAGCTCCTCCTCCAGGGCGGCGACCGACGCCTCGGCCTCGTCGATCTGGGTCCGGAGGAACTCGCGGTCGAGCCCCGAGGAGTCGCCCAGCATCTCCTTGGCCGTCGCCAGGTCGTCGAGGCTGGCGCGGTAGCGCCGGTAGGCGGTGACGATGGGCTCGAGCCGCTTGGCCCGCTTGGAGAGGGCGATGGAGGCCTGATGGTCGGCGAGCATCTCGGGGCTGGCCAGCCGGTCGAGGACCTCCCGGTACTCCTCGTCGAGGTGTGCCAGGCGGTCTTCGAACACTCGGCCAGGCTACCGGGCAGATCAGAGTCCCCAGCGGTCTCCCCTCGGCATCACCCGAGACGCCAGAAGGGCCTCACCCGTTCAGCTATGGGCTCAGATCAGGGTGAGGCGGCGTCGGAGAGGAGATCAGCCGCACGCCGCCGCCGGCTCAGGCCCACCAGGGTCGTCCCGACGACGACGGATCCAAGTCCGAGGGCGAGCAGTGGAACGGTGCTCGAGGTGCCCGTGCGGCTGAGGGCTGCCCGAGGACGCGGGGGAATGCCCTTGACGACCACCACGCGGCCCGGCTGCGGCGCCCCGGCCTGAGGTGCGGCCGGCTTGGGAGGGTAGTTCGAGGCGGCAGCCACCGAACCGAGGATCGTCCAAGCGAGAACCGACAGGATCACCGCCATGATCATTCGTCGCACTATTCGGCCGGTCCTTCCCTTCGGCAACGGTCATGTGGGCCGCGCCCGGCGGCTGAAGGTAGCACCGTTTTGTCGACTTTGGCGAGCATCCCCCTCACCTTCTCATCAGGAGATGCCGGAACTGAGACCACCCGGTGCGCTCGACGCGGATCCAAAGGGAACGATCGCGGTCCAACACCAGCTGGGCGAACGCCTGCCGGCTCCCGACCCGCCGCAAGCCTCGCGTCTCGGCGATGCGCCAGCCGTCGGGGACCTCCAGCGACACCTCGACGGCGTCAGGGATGACCAGAGGCTGGTGCCCGAGGTCCAACCGGTACCAGTCGCCCTCTTCGAGCTGCACCAGCCCCTCGAGGTCGAGTCGGACGCTCCGAGAATCGAGAGGGGGGAGGCTCACCGTCGCAGAGTGCGCCAGCCGGCCGAACTCGGGGTGGGAGGCGAGCGCCACCGGGTTTCCCTCGAGCGTCGCCGACCGGTAGCCGAAAGGCGTGTAGAGCGAGAGATACGTCCGGTTCTCACCCGGCGCGAAGCGGGCGTCGTAGGGACCTATCACCCCGCTGGGCAGCCCGGCCGACGGGGCCCCGTTGTCCAGCGAAACCTCCAGCTGACCGCTGACGCGGGCCGGAGCGGACGAGGGATCCACCAAGGCGTGGTAGCGCAGGCGGCGTTGGAGGTAGAGGTCGACTTTGTTCGCCGAGACGTTCTGGTTCACGGCCAGCACGAAGTCGCCGTTGAGGGGGGGGACAGACCCATCCGCCCCCAGCCGGCTGATCAGCGCCTGCTCCTCGGGATGGCTGGAATACGCCAGGAAGTGGTCACCGCGGACGGCGCCGTCGAGGGACCGCATGATCAGCGCGGCGTTGCCCACCTCGGCGGTCGTGAATGCCTCCCATACTCTTCGCGCGACCGCACCAAGGAACACCACCCGCTCCTCCTGGATCGGGTAGCGCTCGTAGGCCGCCCGCAGGGTGATGTCGACGACGTTGGCGGCCGACACGGGGTCGGGCCATCCGGGCACGTGGACTGGCCCGGTCGCCGCCAAGAGGGCCGAGAGGCCCCGCGCATCGACGGCTATGACGCCGTCGACCGGGCGACCGCCGGACTGCGGGTAGAGCTCACCGATGATCCGTGCCGTCGTGGGAAAATCGGGCGACACGTTCACCTGCTGCCACGAGTTGGCGACGTCGAACCCCCTGTACCGCTCGAGGAACTCCGGAGGGGCGTTCAGCACACGGTGAGGGCTACCGCCCTTGACCAGGTCCTCGAGACGTCCGAAACGCTCGAGCCGGAGCCG
>DASZJY010000340.1:0-2855 GCA_035947635.1 Acidimicrobiales bacterium
GTCGAGCAGCTCGGTGAGGTAGAAGTCGCCGGTGGGCGTGGGGGCGCGGGCCATGCCCACCGCCACCGTCTCCTGCCTCACCACGTCGGCCCCTTTCCACACGGTGAGCTTGCGGGCGCCCAGCTCGACCTTCAACCGCCACTCGCTCTCCGAAAGGGTGACGTCGGAGGCGCGGACCCACCCGGTGACGCCGTTGGGGCGCTTCGGGAGGGCGACGTGCAGCCAGTCGGCCTGTGGCGACTTCACGAGGAAGACGACCGGTTCCCCGTAGTCGTTGGGGTTCGCGATGGACGCCGTCGGGGTGGTGGTCGACGGCTCGGCGTAGACCTGCACGACGGGCACGCGGGCGGTGGCGACGATGCTCTTGGGCGGGGCGGCCGGCGGGGGCGGCACCGTCGCCTGGACGGCCGGCGCAGGGGCGACGACCGGTGCCGGAGGGGCCGGGTCCGATCGGGCGCACCCGACCGCGACGAGCACGAGGGCGACGACTCCCGCCCCGAGGGTGCCGCCTCGCCGGGCCATCCATGGCCCTCGGCTCACCATCGCCAAAGCCTACCGACGGCGGCCCCAGACGGAGAACGCTTCTAGCCGGCTCGCTCGGCGGGCTCGGCGGGTGGCTCGGAGGGCTCCGCCGCGAGCCACGCCTCGGCCCATTCGGAGACGGCCTGGACCACCGATCCGAGCGCCTCGCCCTTGGGCGTGAGGTGGTACTCGATGCGAACGGGCGTCACCGGGTGCACCTGGCGCTCCACGATGCCCTCGGCCTCCAGCTCCTTGAGCCGCTCCGACAGAAGCCGGTCGGACAACCCGGGCACGGTCGTGCGGATCTTGCTGAACCGGACGTCGCCGGCCAGAAGGGCGCGGATGATCGCTCCCGTCCACCGCCGGCCCACGATCTCGATCGCCCGGTGATAGCGCGGGCAGAAGCCGCTGAGATTGTCGTCGCCGGCATGACCATCGCCGGCGGGGGTCGTTGCCTGGGAGGTCACGCCGTCCGCCATGCCCCCAAGGCTACGCCTCTGCGGCGGCCGGCGGTAGCCAACACGCTCCTGAGGGCGCTCAGTGACGGCCGAGCAGGGCGGCCAGCGCGTCCTCGAGCGTCCGGTAGGCGAACGTGTACCCCGACGCCTGGAGGACCGTGGGGAGCACCCGCTGGCCGCCGAGGAGCATCTCCGAGACCAGCTCCCGGCCGAGCAGCAGTCGCAGGGCTGGCGTAGGAGTCGGCAGGAGCGTCGGGCGGTGCAGCACCCGGCCGAGCGTCCGGGTGTACTCGGCGTTGGTCACCGGGTTGGGCGCGGTGAGGTTCACGGGCCCTTCGAGCGACCGGTCGGTCAGGACGTGGCGGATGGCGCCCACCTCGTCGTCGATGGCGACCCAGCTCAACCACTGGCGCCCGGAGCCCATGCGCCCGCCGACCCCGAGGCGGAACGGCAGCAGGAGACGCTGGAGCGCCCCCCCCTCGGGAGCCTGGACGATGCCGCTCCGGAGGAGGGCGACCCGGATCCCCGCCCGCCTCGCCGGAGCGGCGGCGGCCTCCCACGCCTGCACCACCTCGGCGAGGAAGCCCGTCCCCGGAGCGCTCCGCTCGGTGAGCTCCTCGTCGCCGCGGTCGCCGTAGTAGCCCACGGCCGAGCCCGACGCGAGCACCGCCGGCGGGCGGTCGAGCGAGACGAGGGTCTCGGCCAGGAGACTGGTGCCCGCCACCCGGCTGTCGAGCACCTTGGCCTTGTAGGCGTTGGTCCAGCGATGATCGCCGAGGCCGGCCCCCGCCAGGTGGACGACGGCGTCGTGGCCCTCGAGCCCGGCCCCGTCGATCACACCGGCGGCGGGGTCCCACCTGACCTCGCCGTCGCCGGCGGCCTGCCGGCGTACGAGGCGGGTGACGCGGTGCCCGTCGGCCTCGAGCGAGCGGGTGAGGCGCGACCCGATCAGGCCCGAAGCGCCGGTGACGGCGACCTTCACCGGCCGCCTCAGGGCCGGCCGCCGCTGCCCCGGCCCGCGAGGGTCAGGCCGCGACCTGGCGGGAGCGGGAGATCACGTGGTCGATGATGCCGTAGGAGCGGGCCTCCTCGGCGGTGAACCACCGGTCGCGGTCGAAGTCGGTCTCGATCTGCTCGACCTTCTGCCCGGTGTGCTGGGCGATGCGCTCGGCCATGATCCGCTTCGTGTAGACGATCTGCTCGGCGTGGATGGCGATGTCGACCGCCGCGCCCTGCATCTGGGCCGACGGCTGGTGCATGAGCACCCGCGAGTGCGGGAGGGCGTAGCGCTTGCCGGGCGTGCCGGCGCACAGCAGGAACTGACCCATCGACGCCGCCAGCCCCAGGCAGATGGTTCCCACGTCGCAGGTGACGTACTGCATGGTGTCGTAGATGGCCATCCCGGCCGACACCGAGCCCCCGGGAGAGTTGATGTAGAGGAAGACGTCCTTCTCGTCGTCCTCACTCTGCAGGAGCAGGAGCTGGGCGCAGATGAGGTTGGCGGCGGCGTCGTCGACCTGGGTGCCGAGGAAGACGATGCGCTCCTTGAGCAGGCGGGAGTAGACGTCGTTGGCCCGGTCGCCCTGGGTCATCTCGGCCGTGAACGGCGGGACTGCAAACTGATCGGGGGTCATGCGGTCGAGGGTAGCGGTCCGGCGGCGGGTACGGCGTCGGCCGGAGGTGTAGACAGGAAGGGCCGGCGAGACCAAGCCGACGTAGCCCAATTGGCAGAGGCACGACGTTTAGGGCGTCGTCAGTGAGAGTTCGAATCTCTCCGTCGGCACGGAGGCGTTACGTGGTCGGGTCGGCGTAGGGCGCCGGTGATCGTCCCCTCGCCGGTGATGTCCCCGAAGACGCCGGTGCCTCCGGTGATCT
>DASZJY010000341.1:0-6767 GCA_035947635.1 Acidimicrobiales bacterium
TCACCGTCGACCCCGCTCGCCGGCTGGCCGACGCCCTCGGGCTCGAAGCGTTGGGAAACGTCGAGACGAAGGTCTCGGCCGAGGCGTTGAAGAATGCCGGGGTCGAGCCGAGGGGCGAGCTGTGGGCGGCCATGCTCGACACGAAGCAGGAGTGGGACGAGCTCGTCCGCCGCCACGCGCCCGACGCCCGCACCGCCCGGCGCATCCTCGAGAACCCGCTCTATCAGAACGTGTCCGGCCGGTTCGTGCAGAGCCACGAGTACATCGCCATGGAGCGCCTCTACGACCTCCACCGATCGGGGCGCTACGACCTGATTGTCGTCGACACGCCACCGACGAGGAACGCCATCGACTTCCTCGGCGCTCCCGACCGGATGGCCGACTTCTTCTCCAGCCGGCTCCTGCGCTGGCTCACCCGTCCGGCCCGCTCGCGGATGGTGAACCTGGCCACCCGGCCCTTCTACCAGGCGGCCGATCGGGTCCTGGGCTCGCAGTTCCTCGAGGACATCGCCGAGTTCTTCCTGCTCTTCCAGACCATGTACCCGGGCTTCGTGGAGCGGGCCCGGGCGGTGAAGCATCTGCTCCACGACCGGCGAACGACGTTCCTCGTCGTCACGACGTTGGAGGCAGCGCCGGCCCGCGAGGCCGAGTACTTCATCTCCGCTCTGGGCGAGCAGGGGTTCCACGCCGGGGCCCTGGTCCTCAACAAGGTCCTCCCGCCCTATTTGCTCGACGCCGGCGCGGCACTGGTCGCCGAGCGCCTGTCGGCCGAGGCTCCGGCGGCGGCCGACGCCCTCGCCGAGGCCGGACCGCCCGAGGCGGTCGCCCGGGTGCTGCGGGAGGTGGCCGAGAGCTTCTTGAACTTCCAGGTGGTGGCCAAGCGGGAGGCGGAGCTGCGGGCGGAGCTGGCCGCGTCGGCCGAGGTCATCGTGAGCGTGCCCTCGTTCGACACCGATATCTACGACGTCTCCGGTCTCGTGCGGCTGGGACGCGCCGTCTGGACCGGTTGAGCTTCCGTACCCTCCCCGGCCTTTCTACAGTGGAGGGCTGATGGCTTCCCTCACCGAGGTCGCCGAGCTGACCGACCTCGACGCCGCCGCCCTCGGCCACATCCAGCGGCTGGTGGCGTCGTGGGGCTTCCTCGCCGACCTGTGCTTCGCCGACCTCCTGCTCTACGTGCCGGTGGTGGGGGAGCCCGACGCCCCGCCGCGGTTCGTGGTGCTCGACCAGATGCGGCCGACGACCAGCCAGACGCTCTACCGCGAGGACAGGGTCGGGGAGGTCGTCGACTGCGACGAGTGCCCGCTGGTCGCCCGAGCCTGGGAGCTCGGCCAGATCATCGACGGCGAGGTCGATGGCAGCCCCCGGGGGGAGGCCGCCAACGTCCAGTGCATCCCAGTGCGCTTCAAGGAAGGGCTCCTCGGCATCCTCACCCGGGAGTCGGCGCCGTCGGTGGGCCGCCGTCCCGGCGAGCTCGAGCGGGTGTACCTCGACATCTTCGACCGCTTCGCCCGCATGATCTCGGCCGGCGAATTCCCCTTCGGGGCCGAGAGCACCGAGCCCAAGGACGCCCCCAGGGTGGGCGACGGGGTCGCCCGCCTCGATGCCGCCGCCCGGGTGGACTTCGCGTCACCCAACTTCGTCTCCGCCCTCCACCGCATGGGCATCCACGCCAGCGTGATCGGGGCCCGCCTCGGGGAGATCGGGTTCGACGAGGCGCCGGTACGCGCCGCCTTCGCCCTCGGCCTCCCCATCACCGAGGAGCTCGAGCGCAAGGGCGTCACCCTCCTCGTGCGCTGCATCCCCCTCCTGGAGCACGGCGCGGTGGCCGGAGGGCTGGTCATCGTGCGGGACGTCTCCGAGCTCCGGCGCCGCGACCGGCTGCTGGTGTCGAAGGACGTCCTCATCCGGGAGATGCACCACCGGGTGAAGAACAATCTCCAGACGATCGCGTCGATCCTGCGGCTGCAGGGCCGCCGGCTGGCGTCGCCCGAGGCCAAGGAGGCGATCGAGGAGTCGGTGCAGCGCATCCAGGCCATCGCCCTCGTGCACGAGAAGCTGTCGACCGGGGCGAGCGCCGAGGTCGACTTCGGGGACATCGTCGACTCGCTGGTCCGCTGGATGGAGGAAGGACTGGTCTCGCCCGACCGCCGGGTTGAGTTCACCGTCGAGGGTGATCCCGGCCTCCTGAGGGCCGAGGTGGCCACCCCCCTCGCCGTCTCCCTCACCGAGCTCCTCCAGAACGCGGTCGAGCACGGCTTTCCCGACGGGTGGGCGAGCGAGCGGCCCGGCCGGGTGGTGGTGTCGCTGGCCAACGACGGGTCCGAGCTGGTGGTGCGGGTGCGAGACAACGGCGCCGGGCTGCCCCCGACGTTCTCGGTGGATCAGCCGAGCCTGGGGCTGACGATCGTGCGCAGCCTCATCACCACCGAGCTGGGTGGCAGCCTGACCCTGTCGTCCGACGGGGGGACGCTGGTCGAGGTGAGGGTGCCGGTGGCCGCCGGACGGGAGCTGGAGTAGGGCCGGTCAGGTCAGCAGGCGGTCCGGCGGCGGCGGGCGAGCCACGCCTTGCGGAGCTTGCGACGCTCCTCCTCGGACGTGCCTCCCCACACGCCCGACTCCTGGTTGGTGGCCAGGGCGAACTCCAGGCACTCGGCCTGCGCCTCGCACGACCGGCACACCGCTTTGGCCGCGGCGATCTGGTCGAGGGCCAACCCGGTGGTGCCTACGGGGAAGAACAAATCGGGATCGGTGTCCCTGCAGGCGGCCCGGTGCCTCCAGTCGTCGGCGTCCCACTCATGTGTCCGACTCCACGTGAGGGCCACTGACTTTCCTCCGACAGCTTGTGATCTGTTTCACAAACCAGCGTACCCGTAATCGCCTGCCTGAAACGACGGGGGGTCCGTCAGAAAGTGTAAACCCTCGGCCTCGTGGCTCACAAGGACCTTGTGCAGAGGTTCTCAAGCGCAGGTGCGGCGCTGGTTGCCCTCAGCCCCCGGGGACGACAACGGGGAGGCGGTGCGGGGACGGGGTCAAGACGATGTGCTCCGTGTCCCCGAGGTAGTCGCCGTCGACCTGCCACGGCACCGGGCGGTGGCCTCTGACGGTGACACGAGCCTGGTCGCGGCGGTGGTCGACCCGCGGGTGCTCGGCGACGCCGTTCCCCTTCCCCAGGGCCCGGCTGGTGACGCCCAGGAGGGCACCGACTTTGAGGGTCCGGAGGGTGACGGTGGCGAGCCCGTTCTCTCCGGTGGCGCCGGGGGCGACGTTCAACGGGCGCGGGCCGAGGTAGGTGTACGGGTTGGTGTTCAGCACGATCGAGAAGTACCCGTCCTCGACGGTGCTTCCGTCCTCGAACTCCAAGGCGAAGGCGGGGTCGTGGGTGTCGTAGTGGCGGAGCCAGGTGGCAAAAGCGGCGTACACGAAGATGGCCTGGCCGATCCTGCGCTTCAGGGCGCTGTGGCGCTCGACCTGGGCGACCACGGCGGCGTCGAATCCGATCCCGACATGGAAGAGGAATGCCCGGTCGTTGGCGACGCCCACGGGGATGCGCCGCAGCGACGAGCGGGCCAGACCCTCGGCGATCTGGGCGGCGGCGCGCGCCGGCTTGTGGGACAGCCCGAGGGTGCGCACGAAGACGTTGGTGGACCCGCCGGGGAGGGCGGCCAGGGCGGTGTCGGTGCCCAGGAGCCCGTTGGCCGCCTCGTTGGCCGTGCCGTCGCCCCCGAGGACGACGACCGCGTCGACACCGGCGTCGGCCGCTTCCCGGGCCAGGTGGGTGGCGTCGTCGCGCTTCTCGGTCTCGACCTCCTCGACCTCGTGACCGACGAGCGCCTCGTGAACGGCCCGCCGGCTCTTGTCCGTGACCGCAGACGCCGCCGGGTTGACCACCAGCCGCACACGCGCCCGCCGGCCCTGCGCTCCCTCCGCATCACTCATGAGCGGAGTCTTTCAGACGCCCGGTCGGCAGGCCCGCGAGCGAAGCGGGCGAGCTGAGCGAGCGAGCTACGTGTCGTCGTCCGCCGACGCCCGGAGTTGGGCCAGGCTGCGGGCGAGGAGCCGGGAGACGTGCATCTGGCTGATCCCCAGGCGGCTGGCGATCTCCGACTGGGTCAGCCCCTCGAAGAAGCGCAGATGCAGAATCGTCCGCTCCCGCGGCGGGAACCGGGCGATGAGGGGGGACAGGGCGACCCGGTGCTCGCTGTCGACGAGGGCCTGGTCGTCACCCCCGAGCTGCGTGGCCAGGGTGCCCTCCTCGTCGGCGCCGCTTGGGGCGTCGAGCGACGTGAACCGGTAGGCGTGGCCCGCCTCGATGGCCTCGAGCACGTCCTCCTCGGAGACGCTGGCGGCATGGGCGATCTCGCCGATGGTGGGAGAGCGGCCCAGCTCCTGGGAGAGCGTGCTGACGACGGTGCCCAGCCGCAGGTGCAGCTCCTGGACCCGTCGGGGGACCCGGACGGCCCAGCCCTTGTCGCGGAAGTGCCGCTTGAGCTCGCCGACGATCGTCGGTGTGGCATAGGTGGAGAACTCGAGGCCCCGTTCGGGGTCGAAGCGGTCCACCGCTTTCAGTAACCCGAGCGACGCCACCTGGACCAGGTCGTCGAGCGGCTCGCCCCGGTTGGTGAACCGCCGGGCCAGGTACTCGGCCAGGCCGATATGGGCGGTGACCAGCTCGGTGCGCAGCTGGGGATCGTGCGTCTCGGCGTACTCACGGAACTTGCGACGCAGGTCGTCGCGCTCCTGGGCGTCGAAGGCCATGGACGTCACACCCGCCGACGCTTGAACAGGCGGAACGTGGGGCCGTCGGCACCGACCTCGACGTTGCAGTCGTCGGTCACCGCCTGCAGGATCTGCAGCGACATGGGCGACAGCCGCGGCTCGTCGCCCGCCCGGTCGGCGAACCGGCCGGTGCCCTCCACCGCGAGGCCCTCGGGGGTGAGGACGTAACGCAGGAAGACCGTCCCCGGACGCCCGTTGCGACCCACCAGGCAGAAGCACAGCTCGTCGATGGCGATGCGGAGGTCGTCGACCTCCTCGAGGGTGAAGCCGAGGCGGCTCGCCACGCCAGCGGCCATCATGCGCGCGACGCGGAGGAACTCCGGTGATGCCGGCACTTCCAGCCGGACCTCTCCCTCCGTCACCCTGCGGCGTCCCTCCTCGGCGTCAGCCCCGACCGTACTGGTTGGCGCGGCGGCGCCGGGAGCAACCATGGCCCCGGGTGGGAAGGCGATGCGAGGAGTAGGTTGGCCACGATGCCGGCCCTCGTCGCCCTACTGGTGATCGCCTTGGTCCTCGGCCTCGTCGGCGCCTTGGTGAAGACGGTCCTCTGGCTCCTCTTCGTGGGGATCCTTCTCGGCGTTCTCGCCATCCTCGGCTTCGGTTACAAGCTCGGCCGGGGACGCCGGTAGCGTTTCGTCCGGCAACCGGAGGTTGCGCGCCTGCGCTCCAAGCGTGCTTGTCGGCCGGTTGATCTGGAGCGGCCGGCGAAGGCGGTTTCCTTTCGTCCCGGCGGCGAGTTGGATCGTGCTCCGACCGGCCGGCGAAGCTCTCCGGACTCGCGCTTCAGACGGCGTCGACCGCCTCGACGGCCCAAGCCTGGCCCGTCTTCGGGTTCTCGGCGGCCAGGCGGAGAGACCAGCCGGTGGACGGTCCCCTCGCCGGTTGCCAGCGGTACCACCCGAGGGCGCTCAACGCCTCGCCGAGGTCGTCGGGATCGGGTGGCCAGCCGTCCAGTCCGACCGTGAGCGCCGTCGCCGCCCACCATGCGCCGAAGCGGCCCGTCGCCATGCCGCGGCGCCGGCCGTGCGCACCCCCACTGGCCGCCGTCCACGCCATGGCGGCGAGGGCGTCCTCGGCGGTGACCGGTGCCAGCCCGACGTGGGCCGAGGGCTCGGGGCCGGAGCACACCAGCGTGGCCACCGCGCCCAGGGCGTTCCCGGCGACGGCGACCGCCCGGGCCCGGCCGTTGGACTCGGTCGTCCAAGCGGCGGCCAGCTCGGTCAGGGCGACGCGGGCGTCGGGATCGTCCACCTCGGGCGCCGGCGCCGGCAGCTCGGCCGTCCCCGTCGCCGCCTCCCCGGCGGCAGCTGTCGCCGACGGGCGCTCCGGGAACTGGGCCTCGTCGGCCTTGTAGACGGCGGCGGGGTACTCGGGCTCCCACGCCTCCAGGCGCAGGGGCAGCTCCAGGGCCGTGCGGTCGACGTGCGCGTCGCCGGTCAGGTCCTCGCCCCTCACCACCCGCTCGTGGGCGACGAAGGTGGCCTCCGGCGTGGCCGGGAGGTGGGAGGCGAGCTCGGCCCACTCGTGGGCCTGCGCCGCCACCTCGGGCAGGGGCCCGAGGGCGAAGCGGCCGGCTCCCGGCACCACCACGGCGGCGGCCCACGGCCCCGGCGCCTCCAACGCCAGGCGGTACTCGGCCAGGCTGGCCACCGGCCACAGCTGGCGCCCCCGCTCGAGGGCCTTGCGACACCGGTCGCGCAGCTCGACCAGCCCGTCCCAGTCCTCCTCGAAGCAGAGGTGGTCGACGTGGCGGACCAGGTCGTCGAGGTCGCCGCCCTCGATCAGCTCGCCGATGCGATCGGATGTCACACGAGGGGCCAGGGATAGGCCCGGGCCGAGCGGAGGTAGGGGAAGACGGGGTGGCGGACGATCGACGCCGCCCGGGTCGCCAGCGCCTCGATCTCCTCGTCGTCGAGGAGGCCGGTGAGGTCGGCGGGGGGGTCGGCCGCCAGGCGGCCCACCTCGTCGACGCACGCGGCGGGGAGCGG
>DASZJY010000342.1:0-3165 GCA_035947635.1 Acidimicrobiales bacterium
GTCGTCATCAAGACCGTTGCCGTCGCCCCCGGGTCGAAGTTCGGTCACGCTGGGCTCGGCCACGAAGCCGCCGCGCTGGGGCGGCTGCGGAGCCCGTCCTCGGCCCGGCTGCTTCACGCCGGCCGGGACCGTGACCTGCTCTACCTCGTCATGCCGCGCGTCCCCGGTATCACCCTGCAGGAGCTTCTGTGCGACGGGCCCCTTTCGGTCGACCAGACCCTCGTGGTCGCCAGGGCGCTCTTGCAGTCACTCGAGGAGGCCCACGGCCTCGGCGTGCTGCACGGCGACGTCAAGCCCGCCAACGTCATGGTCGACGACCGCGAAGGGGACCTGGGCAGCGTCGTCCTGATCGACTTCGGCTCGGCCCACTTCCTGCGGGTGAGCCCGGCGCGGAACGACGCCCGGATGGGTACGGCCCGGTACGCCTCTCCCGAGGCCGCCGGCCTCCTCGCCCAGGAGCCGGACGGCCGCTCGGACCTCTACTCGGTCGGTGTGGTGCTCTTCGAATGCCTGGCTGGTCGACCACCCTTCACCGGCGACACCGTCGGAGATGTGCTTCGGGCGCACCTGAACCTGCCGGCCCCGCCGCTCCGCAGCCTCGGGGTGGACCTGCCCCGAGCCCTGGACGAGATCGTTCAGCGGCTGCTCCGCAACGACCCCCCCCACCGGTACGCGTCCGCCGGCGCCGCCCTCGCCGACCTCGACGACGTGGTCGCCGCCCTCGCCCGAGGGGAGGCGGAGCCGTCGCTGGTCGTCGGTGTCCGCGATGTCCGCCGAACGCTGACCGAGCCCGCCTTCGTGGGTCGTACCCGCGAGCTGGGCGTGCTCGAAGACGAGGTCGAGAAGCTGCACGGGGGCCACGGGCGGCTCGTGCTGGTGGAGGGCGCCTCGGGCGGGGGCAAGAGCCGGCTGCTCGAGGAGCTCACCCGGCGGGCGAAGGAGCGAGGCACCTGGGTGGTGCGCGGTCAGGGCGTCGACCAGGCCGCCCTGCGCCCCTTCCAGGTGCTCGACGGGGTGGTCGACGAGCTCACCGCCGGAGGCCGCAACGACGGTCGCCTGGCCGGCCACCTGGCGAAGTGCCTGGGCCGGCGGCGCCAGGCCGTGTGCGACGCTCTCCCCCAGCTGGCCGACCTCCTCGGTGCGCGGTCTCTCGGATCGCTCGGCCCCGAGGCGTACGGCGAAGCCCGCAGCCTTCCCGCCCTCGCCGCCCTGCTCGACGCCCTCGGCTCGGTGGCCGGGCCGGCCATGGTCGTGCTGGACGACTGTCAGTGGGCGGACGAGCTCACCCTGAAGCTGCTCGGCTACTGGTCGACGCAGCACGGCGACGACGCGGCTCGCGCGCCGGTGATGGTCGTAGCCGCCTTCCGCACCGAGGAGGTGCCCGCCGATCATCTGCTGCGGGGGCTTGTCCCGTCGACGCATCTGGCGCTGGCCGCCTTCGAGCCGGACGACACCCGTCGCATGCTCACGTCGATGGCCGGCGAGCTGCCCGAGCAGGCGGTTGAGGTCGTCGAGCGGCTGTCGGAAGGCAACGCCTTCATGGCTACCGCCGTCCTCCGGGGGCTGGTCGAATCAGGCGCACTGGTGAGCACGCCCTCGGGATGGCGCATCCAGAGCGACGCCATGGCGGACGTGAAGACGTCGCGGCACGCGGCTGCGTTCCTCGCCCGCCGCCTCCAGCTGCTGCCGCCCGAGGCCCGCCGTCTGCTCGGGGTCGGAGCCGTGCTGGGGAAGGAATTCGACCTCGACATGGCAGTGGCGCTGGCAGGCCAGACCGACGTCGAGGCCGGCCAGGCGGTCGAGGAGGCCCGAAGACGGCAGATCCTGTGGACACGGGACCGCTCGTGCATGTTCGTGCACGACAAGCTGCGGGAGGTGCTGCTCGAGCAGCTGGGGGACGGCGAGAGGACCGAGCTCCACCTATCCGCCGCTCTCGCCATCCGTGCTCAGGACCCCGATCGCGTCTTCGAGCTGGCGTACCACTTCGACGCCGCCGGTGCCGTCGAACAGGCCCTCCCCTATGCGCTCAGCGCCAGCGAGCGAGCTCGCGCCCGCAACGCCCTCGAGGTGGCCGAACGCCAGTACCGCATCGCCGAGCGTGGCGCGGTCACGGCCGATCAGGCGACGCGCAAACGGGTGGCCGAGGGCCTTGGCGAGGTCCTCATGCTTCGCGGGCGATACGACGAGGCCGCCCGGCAGCTGGAGCAGGCCCGCGCCCTGGCTGAGGAGGAGATGGCGCGGTCACAGATCGACGGCAAGCTCGGCGAGCTGGCGTTCAAGCGCGGTGACGTGGAAGAGGCCAGCGAGGCCATCGAGCGTGGACTTCGCCTTCTGGGACGCTGGGTGCCGCGCCGCCGAGCGGCGTTCGTCGCCGCTGCAGTGTGGGAGATCGTCGTGCAGGCCCTTCACACCCTCCTGCCCCGCCTCTTCGTCGGTCACCGGCAGCTCGACGATGCGAACGCCGACCTCATGGCCGCCCGCCTCTACAGCCGGCTGGCGTACACCTACTGGTTCCAGCGCGGCCGGATCCCATGTCTTTGGGCGCACCTGCGGGAGATGAACATCCTCGAGCGTTACCCACCGACGCCCGAGCTGGCCCAGGCCTACTCCGAGCACGCACCGGTGATGACGATGGTGCCGTACTTCTCTCGGGGCATCGCCTACGCCGAACGGTCGCTCGCCATCCGCAAGGAGCAGGGCGACCTCTGGGGCCAGGGCCAGTCCCTGCACTTCTACGGAGTCGTGCTCTACGCCGCATCCCGGTTCAGCGAGTGCATCGAGAGATGTCGCGAAGCGGTCGACCTCCTCGAGCGGACCGGTGACCGTTGGGAGATGAACACCGCCGACTGGCACATTGCGTTCTCCCAGTACCGGCTGGGGGACCTGCAGGCCGCCGTCGAGAGCAGCAGGCGCGTGCACGAGGCAGGACTCCAGATAGGCGACCATCAGGCCGCGGCTATCAGTCTGGGCGCGTGGTCCAAGGCGAGCGGGGGCCGGGTGCCCCCGCAGCTGGTCCAGACCGAGCTCGAACGCCTGAGCGAAGACGTCCATACTGCTGCCGAGGTGCTGCAGGCCGAGGGGGTCCGCCTCCTCGGTGAGGGCCGGGCAGACGACGCCGCTGCCGTCCTGCAACGTGCGTCCGACGTGGTGCGGCAGAAAGGGCTC
>DASZJY010000343.1:0-1582 GCA_035947635.1 Acidimicrobiales bacterium
TGGATGGTGATGCCGCTCTCGGGGGGCGGCTCACGCACCTCACGCGAGTCACGCGGCTCGCGGGGCAGGGTGCGCACCCCGGCCGACGCCGTCTCGGGCTCGTAGGCGGGCTCGGCCATGGCGGCGCGACGTGGGGCCGGCTTGGCCGGGGCCGGAGCCGGTTCCTCGTAAGGCTCGTAGTCCTCGTACTCGTCGTCGTCGACGAGGCCGAGGTAGACCATCGTTCGTCGCCAGACCGATGCCATTGCGGGTGCCTCCTTGGCCCTGCCAAGCCTATCGTCGCAGGTCGGGGGCGGGACTGCGAGGACCGAACAGGGCCCGGCCCACCCGTAGCATCGTCGCCCCCTCCTGCACCGCCACCTCCAGGTCGTCGCTCATTCCCATCGACCGCTCGGGCAGCCCGAGCTCGTCGGCCAGGGCAACCAGTTGCCGGAAGCCGGGCCGGGCCGCCTCGGGGGGACCGGTCGGCCCCATGGCCATGAGCCCGACGACGTGCAGGTCGACACCGCGCAGCTCGTCGACGAGCCCCCGGGTCTCGTCCGGGCGGCAGCCGTTCTTGGCCGCCTCCCCGCTCACGTTCACCTGCACGAGCACAGAGGCCCCCGGCGCCCGGGCGGCGATCTCCGCACCGGCGGCGCCGCGGTCGACGCCCTGCCAGAGGTGCACGGCGCCGGCGATCGACCGCACCTTCCTGCGCTGCACGTGGCCGAGGAAGTGCCACCGGGGGGCTGGGGGGCCGGCTCCCACCGCCTCGTGCTTGCGCCGCAGCTCCTCGGCGTAGTTCTCGCCGACGTCGACCACCCCGGCAGCCAGGGCCGCCACCACCGCCTCGGGGCCGTGGCCCTTGGTGACGGCGACGACGGTGACCTCGTCGGGGTCGCGCCCGGCGGCGGCGATGCGCCCGCGCACCACTGCCAGCTGGTCGGGCACGCTCACCTCCACACGACCATGGCCTGGCGCTGTTGCTCCCTCCGCCCTCGCCACGACCAGTAGCCGGGCGAGCAGGCGGTGCAGACGCCCATGACGTCGACCTTGTCGACGCCCGCTCGGGCGAGGGACGACCGGACGCCGGCGGCCAGATCGAGCGCGGGGTGGCCCTCGCGGGTGCGGGCCCGGACCTCCGGGCCCACCGCCGTGACGACCCTGTCGAGATCGTCGGGCCCGAACTCGTAGCAGCCCGCCTCGATGCAGGGACCGACCACGGCGGCGACCTCGCTCGCCCCCAGGCCGGCCATGGTGTCGACGGTGCGCTCGAGCACGCCGGCCACGAGCCCGGCCCAACCGGCGTGGGCGGCGCCGAGCACTCCCTCGGGACTGGCGAGGGCGACGGGCGCGCAGTCGGCGGTGAAAACCGCCAGCGCGCACCCTCTCTCGGCGGTGACGGCGGCGTCGGCCCGGCTGCCTGCCCCCTCACCGGGCGAGCCGACCGTGACCACCGTGTCGCCGTGGACTTGGCGCAGCCACGTCCAGGGAAGGTCGAGAACGGCGCGGCGCCGGGCCGCCACCTCCGGGGAGACCTCGTGGACGTAGGCACCGCCGTGGCCCATGTCGCCGGCGGCCCGCCCGGTGAAGCGTGCCCATC
>DASZJY010000344.1:0-2924 GCA_035947635.1 Acidimicrobiales bacterium
GGTCGGGCGGGTCGACCCGCTACGGCGCACCGTGAACGTCCTCGAGCAGCTCACCGAGGTCGGCGGGCAGCTTCGCTTCGGCCCGCCCAAGACGGCCGCCGGTCGTCGGGCGGTGAGCCTGCCGACGTTCCTCGCCGACGCGCTCGCCGAGCAGATCGGCGGACGCGCGGAACCCGGCCCGGATGGCCTCGTGTTCCCAGCCCCGGTGGGCGGTCCGATGCGGCGGTCCAACTTCCGGGCCCGGGCCTGGCTCCCTGCGACGCGTCAGGCAGGCCTGGAGGGGTTGCGCTTCCACGACCTGCGCCATACCTCCGGGGCGCTCGCCATCGCCCAGGGCGCCCACCCCAAGGCCATACAAGCCCCGATGGGCCATGCCAGCGTAGGTATCACCCTCGACCGGTACGGCCACCTGTTCGAGGGCCTCGACGAGCGCATCGCCGACGGCCTCGACGCCACCTGGCGGGAGGCTCTCGCGGCCTCACCGCGGCCTGGCCGCGGCCCCGAGGTCGTCCCGCTAGCCCGGTAGGGCGCGAAACCGCAGGTAGGCGAAGTGGGCGCTGAGGGACTCGAACCCCCGACCGCCTCCTTGTAAGGGAGGTGCTCTCGCCAGCTGAGCTAAGCGCCCGACGATCGTCGTTGTCGTCCCACGCTACGTGCTCACCGACCCCGCCGAGCACGCCGATCTGCACAGGGTGGCGGGCATCAGCGTGCAGCGGACCGGCAAGTGGCTGTCGGTGGGGCTGGAGCCGGGGACGCGCACGAAGGTCCTCGACGTCTACGTCGACGACCCCTGCTTGGCCGGCCGGAGGGCTGTCCCCGCCGTCTCGCCGACATGAAGGCCCAGCCCGGGACGGCGAGCTAGCTGACTGAGACGACCGACATTCCGGCGCCGCAGTACCCTCGTCGGTAGGCGAGGGCGTACGGGGGGTCTTCCAGGTATGGCAGTGGCGAGCAGAGGCGACATGCCTGCCGACCTCATGCGTCAGTACCTCAAGGAGATCGGCGGCTACGAGCTGCTGACTGCGTCGGACGAGGTCAACCTGGCCAAGCTCATCGAGGAAGGCCGCCGGGCCGACGCCGAGCTGGCGGCCGACGGCAGGACGATGGACCCGGCCCGGCGTGAGGAGCTGAGCGACCGCTCGTTGGAGGGCCACGCCGCCAAGCAGCGGTTCATCCAGAGCAACCTGCGCCTCGTCGTCTCGATCGCCAAGCGCTACCAGCCATGCGGCCTGCCGCTGCTCGACCTCGTGCAGGAGGGGAACCTCGGGCTCATGCGGGCGGTCGAGAAGTTCGACCACCGACGGGGCTTCAAGTTCTCCACCTACGCCACGTGGTGGATCCGCCAGGCGGTGAGCAGGGCCATCGCAGACAAGAGCCGCACGATCCGTGTGCCCGTGCACATGGTCGAGACGGTCGCCCAGGTGTCGAGGGCGACGGCCCGCCTGGGCCGGATGCTCGGGCGCGAACCGACGGCCGAGGAGCTGAGCGCAGAGACCGGCCTCACGCCCGACCGGGTCCGGGAGGCGCAGCGGGTAGCCCCCGACCCCGTGTCGCTGTTCGAGCAGGTCGGCGACGACAACGCCGAGCTCGCCGACTTTCTCGAGGACCCCAGCGCCCAGGCGTCGTTCGACGCCGCCGTCGTGGCCATGGAGCGAGAGGAGCTGCGCGCCGTCCTGGCCACCCTGTCCGAGCGGGAGCAGCGGGTGCTCGAGCTCCGCTTCGGCCTCGTCGGCGACCGCCCTCGGACCCTCGAGGAGGTCGGACAGGAGTTCAACCTCACTCGGGAGCGGATTCGACAGATCGAGGCCAAGGCGCTCTCCAAGCTCCGGCACCCGGCGACGCCGCCCGAGGGCCAGGAGCCAGGACCCCGCCTCTGGCGCGAGTAGCAGCGCGGCGCGGGCGGCGGCGAACGGCGGTCAGGGTCGCGACGACGCCGGGCGGTCCGCCCGGCCCAGCGCCACCAGCGCCGCCGCCGTCTCCCGCTGGACGGTGGGGAGGGCGTCGGGAGCGAACCACCGGACCTCGAGGATCTCCGCCGAGCGGGGCGACGGCTCCTCGTCGCCGGTGAACTGGGTGCGGTAGATGATGTCCACCCGCCGCGACCGGGCATCGACGACGACCTTGGGGTTGTCCTCCAGCTCGACGCTGAGG
Source organism: Acidimicrobiales bacterium (assembly GCA_035947635.1). Taxonomy (GTDB): domain Bacteria; phylum Actinomycetota; class Acidimicrobiia; order Acidimicrobiales; family AC-14; genus DASZJY01. The sequence continues at coordinate 2,152 of DASZJY010000344.1, forward strand.
CCGATCTCCTCCTCGAGCTCCCGGATGGCGGCGTCGATCGGGTCCTCGTTGCGCTGCAGGAGACCGCCGGGGAACGTCCAGGACTTGCGGTACGACTGGCGCACGAGGAGCACGGCCCCGTCCGCCCGTTCGACAAGGCACATCGCCCCGACCCAGTAGGACGGCGTGAGGCGGCGCACGAGGAACACCCGCACCCGCCAGGGCAGGACACGCCACACGCGGAAGAGGAGGGGTCGCAGCCCGGACGCCATCGGCCGAGACTAGATCGAGTCGGGCGGGGCGTCCGAGCCCAACCGGTCGCCGAGCGACGTGCGGGCGGTAACCACCTCGGCCAGCAGCTCCGGCGTGGCGGCGGCCACGGGGATGCGGCGGTCCGACGGGCTCCGCGCCACGAGGTCGCGCCCGAGGGCGTCGGCGACGGCGGCCCCCGCCTCCAGGCAGACGAGCATGCCGCCCAGGTAATCCCAGGGGCCGTGCGAGTTCATGCTCCAATCGGCGTAGGCGTCGAGCTGACCACAGGCCACCGCGCAGATGTCGAGGGCGGCCGCTCCCAAGGACCGGACCTGGCGCCAACGCAGGCGCTGGGGCGGCACACTGGTAAGGCCGAGCAGGGCGTCTCCCAGCGCCCGGCACCCGGTGGGCGTCATCGGCCCTCCATTGCGCCGGGCGCCCCCTCCTCGCACCGCCTCGAACCGCTCCCCAGTCGCCTGGTTGACGACGAGGGCGACGAGTGGGCCCTCGTCGTCGAGGGCGCACAGGCTCGTCGCGAACCA
>DASZJY010000345.1:0-10125 GCA_035947635.1 Acidimicrobiales bacterium
GTAGGCGCTCGAGGAGTCCTTGGCGAGGAAGACGTCGATGGCCTTCAGCGAGGTCTGAGTGCCGGGCGCGGGCACGAGGTTGAGCTCGAAGTCGGTGCGGGACCTCATGATGAACGGCCCGCTGCCGACGGGCTGACGGGCGAACGCCGGAGCCGGCGGGATGGCCTCGACTGACTCCCTCGGCACGATGCCGAACGTGGGGTTCCCGAGCACGGCCGGCAGCTGGGCCAGCGGCTCGTCGAGGTCGATGCGGACGATGTTGGGGGCAGGCGTAGCCACGCCGGCGAGGTCGGGTGCCTTTCCGGTGATGTTGAACGGCTTGAACCCGGCTACGAGCTCGAGCTGTGCCACCGCCGGAGAAGTCGAGCCCTGGCGGGCGATGCGCTCCAAGGTGTACTTCACGTCGGCCGAGGTGATCGGGCGGCCGTTGGCGAAGACCGCGCCGGGGCGCAGCGTGAAGTCCCAGTGCCGGAAGTCGGGAGTCGGCTGCCAACTGGCGGCCAGGGCCGGCTTCACTGCGAGCGTCTGGCTGTCGTAGGCGGTGAGCCCGTCGAAGAGCTGGTCGACGAGGAGGAACTCCGACGGCGACCGGGCCTGGGCGGGATCGAGCGAGCCCGGGGTCTCGACGGCCAGGCGGAGCACGCCCTCGGGCGGCGCCGGCGTGGTCGAGCCCGAGTCGTCGGGTGACGAACAGGCAGCGACCACGAGCGCCATGACCGTCCCCACCACGATCCCGACCGTTCTGCGCATCATCCCTCCTCGACAAGGATGGGTCCGCGGCGACGCAGGCTGAAGGCGGATCGGCGAGGGTTCATGGGCGGCCCCGATTGTAGGGACGGCCGGGCGTCGCCGGTTCTACACCACCGTGGAGACGTCGGCGTAGTGACAGGCGGCGGGGTGGCCCTGGCCTCTGTCGACCAGCGCGGGGGCCTCCTCGACGCAACGCTGGCGCTCGGCGTCGGTGAGCTCACCGGCGAACCTCTGACAACGCGTCCGGAACCGGCACCCGCTGGGGGCATCAACCGTGGTGGGGATGTCGCCACTGGTCACGACGCGGCGCCGGGTCCTCTCCCTTACCGGATCGGGCACGGGCACGGCCGAGATGAGGGCTTGGGTGTAGGGGTGCGCGGGCCGGTCGAACAGGACGTCCCGATCGGCGAGCTCCACGATCACACCCAGGTACATCACCGCCACCCGGCGGGAGATCCGGCGGACGACCGAGAGGTCGTGAGCGATGAACAGGTAGGCGAGGCCGAGCTCCCGCTGCAGGTCGTGGAGGAGGCCGAGCACCTGTGCCTGGATGGACACGTCGAGGGCGGACACGGGCTCGTCGCAGACGAGGAGGCTGGGGCTCAGGGCGATGGCCCGGGCGATGCCCACCCGCTGGCGCTCGCCGCCCGAGAGCTGGTGCGGGTAGCGACCGGCGTGCTCGGCGCCCAGTCCGACCACGTCGAGGAGGCCGGCGACCTCGCCGGCGTCGTCGATCCCGTGGACCCTGAACGGCTCGGACAGGATGGTGCCGACGGTCATCCGCGGGTTGAGGCTGGCGTAGGGGTCCTGGAAGACGATTTGCATCTCCCGCCGAAGGGCACGCAGCCGCGCCGCCGACGCCCCGATGACGTCCTCGCCGTCGAAGCGGACGGCGCCCGTAGTCGGCTCGACCAGCCGGAGCACCGTTCGGGCGGTGGTCGTCTTGCCGCACCCCGACTCCCCGACCAGGGCCAGCGTCTCGCCCCGGTCGACGGTGAACGAGATGCCGTCCACCGCCCGCACGTCGGCGCCGCCGGCGCGGTAGTGCTTCACCAGCCCGTCCACCTCTAGCAACGGCGGCGTCCCGCCCGAACCGGCAGTGGACCTGCCGCCCATGGCCGGCACGTCCACCGCCAGCTCACAGGACGTGGCGTCCTCGCCTACCCGGTCACTGTGGTGACACGCGGCCAGGTGGGCGCGGTGGTCCTTGGCCGCGAGAGCGGGGACCTCGGCCCGGCAGATGTCGGTGGCGAAAGGGCAACGGGGATGGAACGGGCAGCCCGGCGGGACGGCGACGAGCCTCGGGGGCTGGCCCGCGATCGGCCGCCACCGCCCCTCGGCAGGCTGGTCGAGGCGGGGGAGGCTCGACAGGAGAGCAAGGGTGTAGGCGTGGCGAGGGCGGTGGTACAGGTCCTCGACCGGAGCCACCTCGACGGCCCGCCCGGCGTACATCACCAGCACCCGGTCGGCGCGACCCGCCACCAGCCCCAGGTCGTGGGTGATGAGGACCACGGCTGTGCCCCGGTCCCCCTGCAGCCGGGAGAGCAGGTCCATGATCTGCGTCCGCACGGTGACGTCGAGGGCGGTGGTCGGCTCGTCGGCCAGCAGCACCCGGGGGTCGAGGGCCAGGGCCATTGCGATCATGACCCGTTGCCGCATGCCCCCCGAGAGCTCGTGGGGATAGTCGTCGGCCCGCCGGGCGGCGTCGGGGATGCCGACCTCGCCCAGCAGGTCGACGGCCCGCCGGCGGGCGGCAGCCCGGCCGACCTTCTCGTGGGCCCGGATGGCCTCGGCGACCTGGCTACCGACCCTGAACACGGGGTTCAGCGACGTCAGGGGGTCCTGGAAGATCATCGAGATCTCGTTGCCCCGGATGTGGCGGAGCTCCTTCTCCCCCGCCGCCAACAGATCGCGCCCGTCGTAGAGGACGTGCCCGGAGGGAAAGCGCGCCGGAGGCACCGGCAGCAGCCCCATGACCGCCAGGGCGGAGACCGACTTCCCCGATCCCGACTCGCCAACGATGCCGAGCGTCTCCCCGGCATGGAGCGACCAGCTGACACCGTCGACCGCCTTCACCACGCCGGCGGGGGTGTCGAAGTGCACCCGCAGGTCCGCCACCTCCAGCGCCGCGTCGCCCCACCCGGAGACGGTGCTCACGGCGTCCCTACCCGTGGGTCCAAAGCGTCCCGGAGCCCGTCGCCCACGAGCACGAAGGCCAGCACCGTCAGGAAGATGGCGGCGCCCGGGAAGAACAGGAGGTGAGGCGAGGAGAAGATGTAGTCCTTGCCCTGCGCGACCATGAGCCCCCACGCCGCGGTCGGCTCGGTGATTCCCGCGCCCAGGAACGACAGGGCCGCTTCGGACAGCACCGCGGTGCCCACGAAGATGGCGGCGTAGACGACGACGGGCTGGACGGCGTTGGGGAGAATGTGGCGGGTCACGACGCCGAAGTCACTTACCCCCAGCGCCCGGGCTGCCTCGACGTACTCGGTCGCCTTGGCCTGCAGCACGCTCGCCCGGAAGAGCCGGGCGATCGGCATCCACCCCAGGAGGCCGAGCACGACGATCACTGCCATCCTCCCGCGCCCCACCGCGGTGATGACCGCGATGGCCGCCAGGATGTAGGGGAAGGCGAGGAAGACGTCGGTGACGCGCATGACCAGGCCGTCGACGAAACCGCCGTACCAGCCGGCGGCGGCGCCGGCCACCAGGCCGATGGCCAGGGCGATGACGGCAGCGACGATGCCCACCTGCAGCGAGACGCGGGCGCCGTAGACCACCCGGCTGTACAGGTCGCGCCCGAGCAGGTCGGTGCCGAACCAGTGGTCGCCGCTGGGCGGCGACAGGCTCGCGCCGGAGTCCACGTGTCCCGGGTCGTCGAACGTGATGAGGGGGGCGAGGATGGCGGCCGCCACCTCCAGCCCGATGACCATGAGGCCGGCGGTGGCCAGGCGGTTGCGACGGAACCGGCGCCACAGCTCCCGTCGGGGCACGCTCCGAACGGCCGTCACCGGGCTCCCGCCTTCCCATAGCGGATCCGGGGGTCGAGCAGTGCGTAGCTGAGGTCGACGAAGAGGTTGACGACGACATAGGCGGCGACCAGCACCAGGCTCAGCCCCAGCACGATGGGGGCGTCGAGGGACGTGATGGCCCCGTGGATGGCCAGACCCATCCCGGGCCAGCCGAAGACCGCCTCGGTGAGCACGGCCGAACCGATGAGGGCACCGAGGTCCAGCCCGACGAGCGTCACCACGGGGACGAGCGCGTTCCGCAGGCCGTGTTTCAGGATCACCGTCCGGCGAGGGAGGCCCTTGGCCGCCGCCGTGCGCATGTAGTCGGCGTCCAGCACCTCGAGCATGGTCGCCCGGGTCATGCGGGCGACGACCGCCGTCGAGACCGAGGCCAGGGTCACCGCCGGGAGCACGAGGTACTTCCACTGCGACCCCCTCGGGAAGAGAAAGAGCGCCCACGAGTCGGGGCCGATGCCCTGCACCGGGAACCGGGCCCAGTCGGGGAAGTCGTGCCGGAAGGTGTACACGCCGAGCATGTACTGGAGCAGGTAGCCGAGGACGAAGACGGGCACGGCGACGGCAACGGTCGTCGAGACGGTGGCCAGCGCGTCCACGAACGAGCGGCGGCGGACCGCCGAGAGGACCCCGGCCGTGACACCGATCAGAACCTCGAGCACGACGGCCCAGAACGCCAGCCGGACGCTGGCCGGAGCGGTCTCGCCGAGGATGGCGTTGACGCTGCGTCCCTGGGTGATCGAGACGCCGAGGTCACCCTGCGCCAGCTGGGACCAGAAGCGCCCGTACTGCTCGTACCACGGACGGTCGAGGCCGTACTTGGACTCGATGGCGGCCCTGGTCTCGGCGTTGACCGCCCGCTCCCCTCCCGACATGAGCTCGACCGGGTCGCCGGGAAGTAGGAAGAACACGACGAACAGCACGCTCACCGCGCCCCAGACCACCGGGACGACCAGCAGCGTGCGGCGGAGGACGTACCCGGCCACGGCCGCCCGTCAGCCGCCGGTCATGCAGCTACTTCGCGAGCCACATCTCGTCGTAGGCGAAGAACCCCAGCGCACCCTGGACGACGTTGCGAAGCTCGCTGGCGTACACGACCTGCCCGGTGTACCAGTTCAGGGGGACGACCACCACATCCTGGTCGAGGACCATCTTCTCGGCGCCCTGGTAGATGGGTATGGCGCTGGCGGCCTCACGCTGCCGGCGGGCCTCGTCGATGGCGGCGTCGAACTTGGGGTTCTGGTGCAGGACCAGGTTGTCGCCCCCGATGGCCCGGCTGTCGAAGACGGGGAACAGGCCGTTGTCGTAGGCGACGTAGTCCCAGAACCACCCGGACCGCAGGAACTGGCCTTCACCCCTCTGCATCTGGCTGACGTACGTGGTGGGGTCGCGGGGGTCGAGCGTCGACCTGATCCCGAGCTCCCCGAGATTGGCCTGGATCAACGTCGCCACCGGTTCGTGGCCGCCGCCGACGCTGAAGTTGAGCCTGATCGGCTCCAGGCTCGACGCGTCCTTGTCCGTCTCCTGCTCCCATTCCCGGAGGACCCGCCTGGCCCGCTCGAGGTCGCGCCCGAAGAGCTCGGACAGCGCCTCCCGGTGCCCGGGGATGCCGGGCGGCGTGAAACCGGTGGCGACCTTGCGGCTGCCGCTGTAGACGGCGTCGACGATGGCCTGGCGGTCGATGGCGAGGGTGATGGCCTGGCGGAGCTTCATGTTGTCGCCGCCGCCCACGACCGGGTCCCTCATGTTGAAGCCCCAGTAGTAGACGCCGAGGACGGGTCGGTCGGAGATGTTCCTCCCGTAACGGGCCCGGGCGTCGGCGTAGCGGCCGGCCGGGATGTACGCGGTCTGGGCCTGGCCGCTCTCGAACTGGGTGTAGGCGGCGTTCACGTCCTTGGAGATCCGGAACTCGATGCGGTCGATGTAGGCCTTGTGGCCGTTCGAGCCGCCCCAATAGCTGTCGTTGCGCACGAGGGTTATCGAGCGCCCGTGCCTCCACGGCTCGGCCAGCCGGTACGGGCCGTTGCCGATCATCATCCCCTGGTCATACGCGGTCTGGTCCGTCACCTGGGACACCGTCCGCCGGTTCATGGGGGAGAAGACGAGGTGGGACACGACCGTGGGGAAGATACCCAGCGGCGCCTCGAGCTCGACGGTCAGGGTCAGGTTGGCGTCGTCCGCTCGCACGCCCGTGAGCTCGGTGGCGGTGCCGTCGAGCATGGCCCTGGCCCCTTTGATCCGGGCGTTGTCGGTGAGGTGGTAGGACAGGCTCGACGCCATGCTCCGCGTGACCACCCGCTCCCACGCGTACTTGAAGTCGCTGGGCAGCACCGGGTCGCCGTTGCTGAAGGTGACCCCCGGGCGGAGCTTGAAGGTCCACACGGTTGCGTCGCCGTTGCTGTCCCAACGCTCGGCCACCATGGGTCTGAGCTCGCCCGTCCGGTAGTCGTTCTCGGTGAGGCCGTCCCACAGGAGGTGGCCGGGTTGAGCGCTCTGCACCGTGGTGGCCAGGGCCGGGTCGATGTGGTCGGGGTCTCCGCTGGTGGCGAAGTTCTGGAGGTCGACGAGGGTGCCCCCGGAGATGGGCGCGCCGCCGTCTGTGGTCGGGACCTCCTGGCGGACGGCGGGCTGGTCGTCTTCACCGTCGTTCCCGCACGCCGAGGCCAGCACCAAAGCGGCGACGACCGCGACGAGCGTCGCGCTCGGGCTGCGTCGCACTTCCGCAACCTCCCCCCAGTTCTGTTCTGCTGACGACCGCCTACTGCAGCCGGATCTCGAGGATGATCGTGCTGAAGGCGAAAACGACGCAGGCGGCGACCGTGATGCGGTCGAGGTTTCGCTCGACGACGGTCGACCCCGCGGCTGCGCTGCCCATGCCCCCGCCGAACATGTCGGAGAGCCCGCCTCCGCGCCCGCTGTGGAGAAGGACGAGCATGATGAGCGCCAGCGAGACGATGACGTGGATGACCACGACGAGGATCGTCAGCATGGCGCGTGGGACCGGGGCGCGGGATCCACGGGCTTCGAGGCTACCAGCCTGTCAACCGTCCGAGCGGTGGTACTGGACGATCTGGGCGAACTCGTCGGGGTCGAGGCTGGCGCCGCCCACCAGAGCGCCGTCGATGTCGGGCTGGGCCATGAGCTCGCCGATGTTCGACGACTTCACCGACCCCCCGTACTGGATCCGGAGGGCGTCGGCCACCTCGGAGCCGTGGAGCTCCCCGACCAGGCGCCGGATCAACCCGATCGTCTCCTGGGCGTCGTCGGGCGTCGCCGTCTTCCCCGTGCCGATGGCCCAGATGGGCTCGTAGGCGACGACCATCGCCGCCACCCGCTCACCGTCGACCCCCTCGAGGGCCGAGTTCACCTGGCCGGTGACCTTCTCCTCCGTGGACCCCGCTTCGCGCTCCTCGTCGGTCTCGCCCACGCAGAGGATCGGCGTCATCCCCGCCTTCCAGACCGCTTCGAGCTTCCGCCGCACGTCGTCGTCGGACTCGCCGAACACCTCCCGGCGCTCGGAGTGGCCGACGATGCAGTAGGTCACGTTGAGCTTGGCCAGCATCGGAGCGCTGACCTCGCCGGTGAAGGCGCCCGACTCCTCCCAGTAGCAGTTCTGGGCGCCAAGGGCCATGGGGATCTTGTCGGCGTCGATGAGCGTCTGGATCGAGCGCAGGCCCGTGAACGGCGGGTGCACGGAGACGTCGACGGCGTCGTAGTCGGTCTTGTCGAGCCGGTACGACAGCTTCTGCACCACCTGGATGGCCTCCAGGTGGTTGTGGTTCATCTTCCAGTTGCCGCTCATGAGCGGCTTGCGCTCAGCCATCGTCCTCCTTGGCGTTGGAGGCCTCCCGCAGGGCGGCCAGTCCGGGCAGGTCGCCCTTCTCGATGAGCTCGAGCGTGGCCCCGCCGCCCGTGGAGACGTGGTCGATGCCCTCCTCCAGGCCGAACTTGGCCACGGCCGCGGCGCTGTCGCCCCCGCCGACCACGGTGAAGCCCGACGCCTCCGCCACCGCCTTGGCCACCGCCTTGGTGCCCTCCTGGAACCGCTCGTCCTCGAACATCCCCATGGGGCCGTTCCAGAGGACGGTGCCGGCGCCGGCCAGGGCCTCGGCGAAGCGCGACGCGCTCTCGGGGCCGATGTCGAGGCCCTTCCAGCCGTCGGGCACGTCGGCGTCGACCGTCTCGATCTCGTCGTCGGGGCCGAGGGCGACCACGTCGGTGGGGAGGAGGATCTCCTTGTCGGACTCGAGCAGCTCCTTGCAGGCGTCGATCTGGTCCTCTTGCAGGATCGAGTCGCCCACGTCGTGGCCCTGGGCGGCGAGGAACGTGAAGCACATGCCTCCCCCGATGACCAGTACGTCGACCTGGTCGAGCAGGGCCTTGATCACCGCCAGCTTGTCGCTGACCTTGGCCCCGCCGAGCACGGCGACGAACGGCCGGTCGGGGTCCTCGAGGAGGCCGCCGAGGATCTCCACCTCCCGGGCGAGAAGGCGCCCGGCCGCGCTGGGCAGGTGCTTCGGCGGGCCCACCACCGACGCGTGAGCCCGGTGGCAGGCGCCGAAGGCGTCGTTGACGTAGAGGTCGCGGCCCTCGATCAACTTGGCCACGAAGTCGTCGTCGTTGTCCTCCTCGCCGGGGTCGAAGCGCAGGTTCTCGAGGAGCTCGACGTCGGAGACCAGCTCGTCGAGCCGCTCGCGCACCGGGTCGAGCGAGAACTCGGGGTTGGGCTCGCCCTTGGGCCGGCCCAGGTGGGCGCAGGCGACCACCTTCGCCCCGTGCTCCTGCAGCCACTCGATGGTGGGAATGGCGGCGGTGATGCGGCGGTCGTCGTCGATCTTGCCGTCGGAGATGGGCACGTTGAAGTCGACCCGCAGCAGGACCGTCTTGCCCTTGGGGTCAGGCAGATCTTCCAGCTCGGGGACCTTCATGGCGCCGGTACCTCCACGGCGGGAAACCGCCGGGCCGGGGGCCGGATCACTTGTTGGCGGCGCCGACCCGCTCGATCAGGTCGACAAGCCGGTTGGAGTACCCCCACTCGTTGTCGTACCACCCGCACACCTTGACCAGGTTGCCCATGGTCATGGTGAGGTCGGAGTCGAAGATGACCGACGCCGGCCTGCCGACGACGTCGGTGGACACGATCGGGTCCTCGGAGTACTCGATGATGTTCGCCATCGGGCCCTCGGAGGCGGCCTTCTTGAACGCCTCGTTCACCTCGTCGACGCTCACCTCCTTGGCGAGGACGGCGGTGAAGTCGGTGATGGAGCCGTCGGGGATCGGCACCCGGAGGGCGCTGCCGTCGAGCTTGCCCTCCATCGACTGCAGGACGAGCCCGGTGGCGCGGGCCGCTCCGGTGGACGACGGGACGATGTTGATGGCGGCGGAGCGGGCCCGGCGCAGGTCCTTGTGCGGGAGGTCGAGGAGGTTCTGGTCGTTGGTCATGGCGTGAACCGTGGTCATGAGGCCCTTCTCCACGCCGAAGGCGTCGTCGAGCACCTTGACCATCGGCACGAAGCAGTTGGTCGTGCACGAGGCGTTGGACACGACCTTGTGCTTCTCGGGGTCGAAGGTGTCGTCGTTCACGCCCACAACGAAGGTCGCGTCGGCGTCCTTGGCCGGGGCGGACACCACGACGCGTGGGGCACCGGCATCGAGGTGCTGGGCCGCGCTCTCTCGATCGGTGAAGAGGCCGGTGGACTCGAGGACGACGTCGACGTCGAAGTCCTTCCAGGGCAGGGCCTTGGGGTCGCGCTCGGCCAGCACCTTGATCTCCTGGCCCTCGACGACGATGGCGTCGTCGCCCGCGCTGACCTCTTCCGTGAGCTGGCCGAGGACCGAGTCGAACTTCAGGAGGTGTGCGAGGGTGGCGGGGTCGGTGAGGTCATTGACGGCCACCACCTCGAGGTCGGAGCCACGGTCCCTGACTGCCCGGTAGAAGTTCCGTCCGATCCGCCCGAAGCCATTGATGCCCACGCGGATTGCCATATGTCCTCCCCTTGTCGTCGTCCCGTCTACCTATCCGACCAGGTCGGCCAGTGCCGCTGCCAGCCTGGAAGGGTCGTGGCCCAGCCCGTCGGGCCGGGCCAACGGCCGCTCGATGCCGGCCACCGCCAGCCGGCCCACGGGGAGAGCACCCGGATGGTACAGGACGACGTCGACGTCGAGCCCGTGGGCGGTGAGGGCGTCGACGTGATCGGCCACGGCGTACCCGGCCGTCTCCGGGAGCTGCTCCCGCAGGTTGCACACGTAGACCTTCCTACCCGGAGCGGCGGCCAAGGCATCGCGGATCGCCGGGACGGCCACGACGGCCAGCACACTGGTGAACAGCGAGCCGGGGCCGATCACGACC